>JAKPEE010000159.1 GCA_029552125.1 Bacillota bacterium
AAATACGTTCGGTTGGTGGTATGCTTGTCATAAGGTCTGGGCTCCTTACTGCCCTTCACGGGGCGGTGGTTTTTTGGCAATTACCACCTTTGACGCCCAGGCCTTTATTTCCTTTTTACAGACATTTTAAGTCATGACCGTCACCTCTACCCGGCCGGCAGCCGCATGTTGCTGAATATTGGCCAGGGCTTCCTGGACAATACGGTAAACCGCCGCTTCCTGGTCAGGCAGCAAGCCGCCACTATAGTCTAACGTAACCTGCAGATCCATCTTCTGGCGCCGGGCAAAAAGATCGCAGTGTAACCGCAGTGCCTCCACCAGGTCATGTTCTTCCAGGGGAGATGGTGAGAACTCCACCACCAGCCGACGCAACTCTTTTAAAGTACCGGCCGCGGTTTCTTCCAGGTGCCCCAATATTTCCAGGCCCTGTTCATGGTCTTTTAGCACAGGGCGCAACGTACGCAGGGCATAAACAATACCATGCATCCCCTGGGAGATGGAATCATGCAGTTCGCGGGCCATGCGATTGCGCTCTTCAGCCACGGCCAGGTTACGGGCGGCTTCACGCAGCAGCTCTTCCCGGGAGGCCAGCTCGGCCAGGTGGCGATTCTCTAACTCCAGCAAATTTACCTTCTGGCATATCATTTCGGAACGGTAGCTGAACAGGGCAAAAATTGCTCCGAAAGCCAGCCCCGCCAGCATACCCCAGAGGGTAAAACGTTGCAGTCCAGGATCCGGAGGGATGATGCCGAAAACAGTAATGCCCGTATAAATGATGGAGAAGGTCACCAGGGCTACAACCATAAAACTGATCGCAGCCCGGAGCGGTGCATTTTTAAGACCCCAATGAAGCAGGCGGGCGTCCAGGTAGGTGCCGGCCAATCCTGCCAGCCCGGATAAAAAGCCGGACAGCAGGCTAAGGGCAATAGCAAAAAGGGGAGTCGGCCAGGGGGGGACAGCAAAACGGGAAAAAACCAGGGATGCAGCCAGACCGAAGATCAGACCGATCGCAGCAGTGTTGAAAAAAGATTTGGCATACTCTGACTTTTGGAAAGGAGTTATTAAACCTTCTGCTATAGCCGTTTGTTCTGTCAGATGGCAGTTGTTTTTAGATACCTCTTCATGTTCAACCTTTATTCCACTAACCTTATTATTATTTTTCATGGCTTTACTCTCCCGTGACCAGGTTTTCCCGCATGGCGTAAAGGGCGGCCTGGGTGCGGCTTTTTACATCCAGTTTTTGCAAGATGTTGGCCACATGGGTTTTTACTGTCTTTTCACTTAAAAATAAGCGCGCCGCAATTTCGCGGTTGCTTAATCCGGCGGCAACCAGCGCCAGCACCTCTTTTTCCCGCTCGGACAGCTGATCCATCGTTCTGGCTGATGTGCTCTCCCCCGGGTGCTCTTTCTTACCGGACCCCACATATTGTAAAAGCTCCGCCGCGGCCCGGGCACCCAGGTAGCTGCCTCCCGCACCAACAGCCCTGATGGCCGCCGCCAGTTCTTCAGGCTCGGCGTCTTTGAGAAGATACCCGGAGGCGCCGGCCTTTAAAGCGCTGTAAACTTTTTCCCAGGTGCCAAAGGAGGTCAGCATTAATACTTTGGTCTCCGGCCGCAGCGCCAGAATGCGCCGGGCTGTTTCCACCCCGTCAAGATCCGGCATTTGCAGGTCCAGTAATACTACATCAACTTCTTCATGCTCAAGAAAAGCCAGGGCACTTTCGCCACCATCACTTTCTCCGGCTATGATTAGACCGGGCACTGTCTGCAGGTAAAGCTTAACTCCCCGCCGGAACAGCGGGTGATCATCTACGATCAATAACCTTATTGGCTGTTCGGCCATAAAAGCTGCCTCCTTTAGCCTTTATAACGTGGGGCCCTTATCCCGGGACGGCAATCTTCTTCCCGGCGCCGGATCAGTAAACGGCGCCGGGCATTTACCTATAGTTTTCCTCACTCGCCGGTTAAATCCTTTTAGCTATGGCCTTTCTACACCAGAAACAGGGTCCCCAGCAGATAAGGCAGCTGGGCCAGAAAAGCAAGGGCAGGGTGGCCGCGCCGGTTATTGTTACTGCTGTCCCAGTTAAAGAGATATCCAGCCAGAGCAAAGGCGAGGACTGTTCCCGCCAGCAGGACGAGAGCTCCCATGAGCGGGTTATACAAAGATTCCCGCCCGTAAGCTAGCCCCAAAAATGATTGCATGGCATAGGTGGCCGGCAGCAAGTGGCTGATTTTGACAAATGCCTCCGGCAGAAGATCGGCCGGAACCATCATCCCGCTCAGCATCATGGAAGGCAGGTAAATTAACTGGGACCAGAGAACCGTAGAGCGGCTGCTGCCTGAAACAACGCCAATCAACAGGCCCTGACTGCAGCAGGTCAATAAAAACAGCACCAGAATAACCACATAAGACAGCCAGTTCTCGGGCAGGGGCGAAGAAAAAAGTAGAGGCGCAGCAATTGTAATGATTGCCGCCACCACCAGCATGTGCAATATGGTTGACAGCGCCGGTATTGCCAGCAGAGAGAGCGCCGGCACTCCGTTAGTTTTAAAACTGCGTAAAATCCCCGCTTCCCGGGCATCCACCAGGGGTGCCGGTAAACCGAGAATGGCCCCGGAGAGCACGGCAAAAGTAACCATGGCCGGGATCATCTGATCTCCAAAATAAGGATTAATGGCCACCATCATGCCGCCAACAAGCCCGAAAAATCCCAGGGGCAGGAGGTAATTCATTAAAAGCAGGGTCCTGTTGCGCAGGGCTGCGCAAAACTCAAATGAGAAATGAAGACTAAAAGCTTTCATCATCTAAAACCTCCTCGTAATATGGTAAACACCCGGAAACCCTAGACCTCAATGACATGGCCAGCGAAGGATAAAGACTATTCCCGCTACAACATCAGTTGATCATTGCGTACTTTCCATGCCTGGCCATTATTTTCATCCCTCTTCATCACTTGCTTCCCGGTAAGCTCCATGAACCGTTCTTCCAGCGAGGGACGTTCCACCCTTAAATCGATAAGCTCATCACCGGCGCTGTCAATCCGGCTGATTAGTTCCGCTACAGTGGGGCCCGGTGAGGCGGTGAAGAAAACGTCATATTGATCCTGCTCTGCTTTGTGGACCACGCCGGGGAGAGAAAGTCCTGCCAGGCTGTTTCCGCTTGTGCAAACAGAAACCTTGGTCAACCCTTCACCGGCCGAAGTAAGCTCTCGCGGCGTGCCTACGGCGACCAGCTTGCCGGCAAGTAGAATGGCGACCCGGTCGGACAGCGATTCAGCTTCGGCCAGATCGTGGGTGGAGAGGAGAATGGTCGTTCCCTCTGCCCGCAACTCTGCCATCAGTTCGTGCAGGGCAATACGCGTTGATACATCCAGTCCCGCCGTGGGCTCATCCAGAAATAGAACCGCAGGCCGGTGGACCATGGCCAGCGCCAGGGCCAGGCGGCGCTTCTGTCCGGTGGAAAGGGCATGATACTGGACATTTAACTGCTCTTCAAGACCAAGGCGCTTTAAAAGCGCATAGTCCGGTTCAACGCCATGATAGGCACTGAAGAGACGCATCGCCTCGCCTACCCTGATGTAGCCCGGCAGCGATCCTGTTTGCAACTGCACGCCAATAAGAGCCAAAAGCCGGCGCTGTTCGCGGGCCGGATCCACCCCCATGACCTTAAGCGTGCCGCCATCGGCGCGGCGCAAACCTTCCAGGCATTCCAGGGTGGTGGTTTTCCCGGCGCCGTTTGGCCCCAGCAAGCCGAAGATCTCTCCCCGGTACACATTGAAACTAATCCTGTCTACAGCAGTAATTGAGCCGTATCGCTTGGAAAAGTTCTTAACTTCCACTGCCAGATTATTCATTTCTTTCCCCCCTAAATTTTCTGAGTTGATAACATTATAGAAGCCTGAGGGCAGGACAGTAATCGGGCATTGGAAGTATTTTGATGTAGGTATTTAGGCTGAATCTTTTTTAGCCTTTCGGCCGACAGGCAAGCTTAAAGAATGGGCGGAGGCGGGTTATAAGAGGGGCCCTGATGAGCGATGAAAAAATGCGGCAAAATAAAAGGGCCATCCCGCATGAGGACGACCCTGCAACTGGAGCCGGCAAGAGGACTCGAACCCCCAACATGCTGATTACGATTCAGCTGCTCTACCAATTGAGCTATGCCGGCATGGCAACACATATTATAACCGATGCGGCTAAATTTCTCAAGAGCATTTTGCTTGCTGTTTAAAGCCCGGTAAGGCGGCAAAGATCTGCAAAAGCGCCGACCAATCTTCTTATGCAAATTGATGGCGATAATCCCGGCTGAGCGCCGCATAGTGGCGGTACATTCCTTCGGCCGCCGGAAGCTGATCTGCGGTTAGTTCGCGCACCTTTTTGGCTGGAAAACCCATGACCAGGGAGCGCGGCGGTATTACTGTCCCCGGCGTAATTAAACTTCCCGCAGCGATAAGACTGCCGTGGCCGATTACAGCGCCGTTAAGAATAATCGCGCCCATGCCTACCAGTACTTCATCTTCCACTATACAGCCATGCAAGATGGCATTATGCCCCACGGTAACCCGGCTGCCGATACGCACCGGCTGATCATAATCCACATGGACTGTTACATTATCCTGGATATTGGTTTCTGCCCCAATGATAATTTCAGCCATATCCCCGCGAATCACAGCGTTGAACCAGACGCTGGAACCGGTGCCGATGGTAACCCGTCCTATAACATGGGCACCTGGCGCGATAAATACATCCACTGCCAGAGAGGGGTAATACTGCAGATAGGGCAAAACGGCCAAGAGCTGACACCTACTTTCAGATTAGACACAATTAAGGCTTAAGCGGCAGCAGCGATACCTCTCCCCAGGCGGCCATTCTATCGCCGCAGATCAATACGGCCCCGGTTACCCCTGCAATGTTTTTCGCTTGCCCCACCGCCGCTTCCAAATCCCCGGGTCCCTGCACCAGGTTGCCCAGCGCCGTAGCCGCGGCATCGGCCAGAGGCACAGATGGAGAAAGGACTACGGCGGCGTCCGCCTGACCCTTGCTAAAAGAAGGGCCCACAGTACCTGAGGATGTACAAATGCCCAGCGGTGTTTGTTCCGGCCGGATAAGAAGGCCAAGCTTTCCACTTAAAGGCGATTGGCCGGCATAAATGGACACAGAAACCGGTTCGTTGACCTTCACGAAAAGGTCGCCACCGTTTTCCACCAGGACTTCAGGAGCATGCTCCAGCAGGACTAATCCCACTATCTCTGCAAAAGCCCCGGCTACAGCGGCCATCGGCCCCACCCCGGCCAGATTACCGGCCCGGGCCATGGCAAAGGCAATGGGCGGGGCCGAGCTGTCAACAAGACAGGGCTCCAGGGATACGGCAAAGTAGGGATTCTGCTTAAGATAGCGCTCCAAATCTTGCCTCTGTCTCCAGACCAGTTGTTCTACCAGCTCCGGCAATTGCTCGCGGCTGCGGCAACTTCTGGAGACGGCAATCCAGAGGTCTGTCTCCTTTACCGTAACGGTAAAATAATAAAAGCGGCTGCCTTCCGGAGGAAGCCGGTAAAAGCGACGGGAGTTCATATGGCACTATCCAGCAGCGTTTCCATGGCCCTGGCCGGGCAGGCGCGCAGGCAGAGTTCGCAGACTACGCACTTTTCTTCCATAAACCTGATTGTCATTTCCGGGCGATTTAAAACCAGGGCGCCGGAAGGGCAGATCACAGAACAGGCGCCACAATGAGTGCAGCGATCTTCCTGCCAGATGATTTGCTGTTTTAACTGCATTACCTCTAAGCCCTTCTTTTGCAGCCATTCCAGGGCACGGCGAAAGTTTGATTCATCGCCGCTTAGCTCCATCATGAGCCGCCCCTCTTTTTTAGGGTTAATATCGGCGCGTAAAATATTGACCATGAGGTCAAAATTTTTAATCAGGTTATAGATAACCGGCTGCTCCACCAGGGAAGAAGGGAAACGAAGAACAAGCTTTTGTTTAACCACTAAAACGGCCTCCTTATTCTAAAACCCGCTGGGGCATGGGTTTTAAAGTTAGATCAGACTCCACAGACGGAAGGGGCGCCGCCGGGCGGGACAAAAGAAATTTGCCCGCCTGGATCCATCCCTTTAGTGTCTGCGCAATTTCCCGGGCGCCGGCATAACTGGAAAGGGGTGCAGTTGGGACTGTACGACCATTGATGTTAATCTGGCCGCTTTTCAATTCGGCATAACTAACAAATCCAAGGTTTCCCGGCTCCCGCTGCGGATAAGCGCCACTGTAATCAACAATCGGCGCGACAATATCTTCGTCTTTGACCGCGCAGAAAGACATGATCTCTTCATTGAGAATCGGGATGGGGATACCCAGGCCAACCTGCAAGGTGGCGCCGTAGCCCAGGTAACTGAGGCCCCGCAGCCACTTCGGGCTCATCTGTTTTAAATCGCCCATTACAGCCAGCGTACCGGCCGGTACTTTCGGCGTGCCGTTAGGCGTCCTTTCCACTCCCGGATTATGCTGGGTGCCGTGCCAGGCCACGTAGCCTATGCCGCCGCCCAGAAAAATGCGAGTCCCTACCCCGATGGTTCGCAGCAGGGGATCATTCAGCAGTGGGCTCAACTGGCCGGCCGAGCAATAATTGGCATTACCCAGCCTGGGTTTTAAAATACCCATGTAGGTATAAATAGTCTTATCACCCAAATTAACCGCCACGTTGTAATTCTGGTAACCGTTGCGCGGGTTAAAGAGAATGGCTTCGTTTATTTCACTCAGCCGGAAAGTAGTTTCAATCTTTTTCCGCGGGTAACAATCCGTGCCGTACGCGGAGGCCTCAAGCTTTATTTCGCGACCGGCTACCAGATCTTCAATAACATGGCCTCCCCCGTATTTAAACTGGCCAGGATAATCCGCGTTGGCCGGGTCATGGGGCGGTAAAGCTGTTGCTCCCAGGTAGATATCTACAGCAGCCAGACCGGTATAGGCAGGAACGCCATTTAACCGCGCCTCTTCAATTTTCATCCGCGGACGGGGATGGCCCAAATTGATAAAAACACCGGAGGAACACATGGGGCCAAAAGTTCCCGTGGTCACTACGTCCACTTCAGCAGCAGCTTTGGCCAAACCTTTTTCTTCTGCCAGGGCGATAACCTCTTCGGCAGTCATAACCACAACCTTGCCATCCCTAATTTTTTGGTTGATCTCTTCGTAGGTTCTCTGTACACTCATAAAAGCACCTCCTCCGGGGATTTAGGGGTATTTCTTTTGGAATTACCAGTGAAGAACAGGCTGTTTTACAGCCCTGAACAAGAGCTACCAAAATTATAGCATTACTACGCTAAATCTGCCAGTGGGTTTTTTACAAGCTTAACGTAACCAAGGCGTCCTTGCCCCTGTACCTGGCCTGATCATCCCGCACCCGGGAAGTTCACCCGTTAGACTGCGCCCGTACTGGACGCACGACATAAAAAGGGGCCGTCCCAATTGACTTTTGGGTCAGCCCCCCCAACCGGAAGCTACGTTTTCGTTTAGGAAGAAGTCAATTCCCGGATATACTCGTCGAAGATACTCTGATAATTTTCCGGCTCAATCAAAAAGTCAAAAGCGTTAACATTCTCTTTAAAAACCCGGTAAAGCGGCAACCCGGTAATCAGGTTAAGCTGGGACACGGGCGTTACCGGGCACCGCTGCAGTGCGGGCAAAATACTATAGTTCTTATTGCCTATAAATTCAGGTCCATCGGGTGAATGCAGTTCAAAGTAGGCGCCGCCTCCCATTTTGCGGATTGGTTCATAGATTGACGAGAAGTGACGGGCTACCCAGTTACTCATAATTAGATAATCGTCGCCGGGATTTATGGTAATATGACCATAATGCGGTGGAATTAACACTTTATCTCCCGGTTTAGCGGCAATAAAAATTACCGATTCCAGCTCATCAAAACGCTCAGAAAAAGGTTTCTGCAGCAAGTAATGCGCCCGGCCATGCAGCACCTCGTACACTTCAGGGTAAGTGATCTTCTTTCCGGGCTTTTCAGGGTGGTAATGCCCCGCTGTTTTAATATATTCCCGGCCAATTACTCCCGGGCAGATTACGGTGATATCATAACGCAATCCCTTGTTTTCAATGGTATTCTCATCCCCGGCAAGAGAAACACCGCGGTACATATAGTAAAGCTCATCCACGCCCTCCGCCCGCTCATCATAAAGCACATCGAGCATATCCCCTCGCCGGCGAATATCCGGCCGGGCTTCGGGAGTACTCATTTTTTCCCCGAAAACGAGTCTTTTTAGGGTTGAATCCCACTTCAAATCCAACCCGCTTTGTTTTGACAGATCAATCATTGAAAAACGCTCCTTCCCCGGAATGCCGGTTTATAGCGACGGGCTAACATATCCGGAGTAAAACATGTCTGTCATAGCTAATTTATTCAGCAGCAGCCATCATGGTGACCAGATCTACCACCCGGTTTGCATAGGCCCACTCGTTATCATACCAGGCCAGAACACGGACCAGGTTTCCCCCTACCACCATTGTGGACAGTCCATCCACTGTTGCCGAGTAAGGATTTCCTTTATAATCGACAGATACCAGTGGTTCATCGGAAAAAGCGAGGTAACTGGATCCGGCCGCTGCTTGTTTAAAAGCTTCATTAACAGCAGCAGGCGTTACTTCGCGCTCAAGCTCTGCCACAAAGTCCACCAGTGAAACCGTAGAAGTAGGAACCCGCACAGCCAGGCCGTCAATCTTTCCTTTAAGCTCGGGAATCACTTCACCCACCGTTTTCGCTGCTCCTGTAGATGTGGGGATAATAGACAGCGCCGCTGTCCTGGCCCGGCGTAAATCCGGGTGAGGCTGATCCACCAGAGCCTGATCGTTAGTATAGGCATGCGTGGTATTCATTAAGCCTTTCTTAACGGTAAAGTGGTCATGCAGCACTTTTACCACCGGTGCGAGGGCATTGGTAGTACACGAGGCGTTAGAAACCAGAAAGTGTTTGGAAGGATCATAGAGATGTTCGTTTACACCCATGACAATAACTACATCGGCTTCCCCAGGCGCCGTAATAACTACCCTTTGAGCGCCGGCTTGCATATGCAGACTGGCGGTTTCCCGCTTGCGAAAACGTCCGGTAGATTCGATAACCAGGTCTACGCCGCTTTCTTTCCAGGGAATTTTAGCCGGGTCTTTTTCCGAAAACACTTTCACCATTTCTCCATTTATGAGCAGGTGGTCCTGGCCGGCTTTAATTTCCCCTTCCATTTGACCATAGTTGGAATCATACTTGAGCATATGTGCCAGAGTGGCGCTGTCCACGAGATCGTTAATCGCGGTTATTTTAAAATTTTCCCGCCCGACAGCATTGCGAAAGACCAGGCGTCCAATCCGGCCGAAACCATTAATACCGACGTTCAACATTAAATAAGCCCTCCTAACCTAGATTTACTGTTATTGTTATATACAAAAAATTTTTTATGCGAACTCATGTAATCTCTGGTTTTATCCCCTTCTTGCGATAGGGCGGGGCAGTACGCTGCAATAATTAGCCAAAAAGCTAATGTCCCTGGCACTTATAGTATAACATTTCCTTAACGTGCGCAATACATTTATGCAGGCGCGATGGGCCATATCAGATGTGGACGTTTTTTTTGGCCCGAATTTTTCATAGAATAAAAACTCTGCCGGCGCGTTTTTCCTCCAAACCGTATAAAAATACCCTTCTTACCAACAATAAAAGGGCAGATTAAAAATCCGAGGAAGGGGAACCCCCATTATGAACACCATTATCATCGCCCTGCTGGTGGCGGCTCTTGCCGGCGTAGCCATGGCCGTCCAGGGGTCGCTCAATGCTGTTCTCGGAAAATATATCGGTTTCCTGGAAACCACACTGGTGGTTCATCTAGTGGGGACTGCCATAGTGCTGCTGGCCCTCTATGTCTTTCGGCTCGGTTCGGGAGATCTGGCCCAGTTTAAAGAAGCCCCCTGGTATACTTACCTGGGCGGCGCCCTCGGTGTAATAATCATCTTTGCTGTGGCTTTTACTCTGCCCCGGGCCGGAGTAGCAAACGCTACCACGGCCATTATTATCGGCCAGGTTGCCACAGCGATGCTAATCGACCAGTTGGGACTTTTTGGCCTGGAGAAAGTGCCAATTAGCTGGTGGAAAGGGCTCGGCCTGGGGTTTCTCGCCGCGGGTGGCTACTTCATGCTCTGCAAATAAATGGGGTTGGAAAAAAGCCAGGGGCGCGCCCGGCCCCAGAGGGAGCGGTAATAGACCTCAACCCGGTATACTCCGGGAGCCTCCGGTACATGAGAGAAGGTACCGCCTTTTTGCTGCACCAGCAGGCGTCCATTATGAATCAAACGGATCAGGGAGCGTGAACTGGGAGCCTGTACTTTTAACCTTAAGCCCTCTTCGTAATTCAGCGCTTCTCCCATCAACACATCTTCTGACGGATTTTGCCGCCGGCGGGCGGTAAAGCTAAATCCTTCGCCGGGATGAATTTGGTCGAAGGCCACATAACAGCGGCCTTCGCTCAGAGCGGCATAAATTTGTTTTTTGGCCTGAGCAAAATCTTCATGAAGCTGTTCCCGCAGGCAAATGTAGGTATTGATCGTGCGAAAAAGAAAACGGTAAGGGAAAATTTCTACAGGGATCAATGCTACGCGGCGCCTGACTGCGTGGGCGTCTAGACCGCCTATGGCCACAACAGCCTGTCCGGCGGCGGTATAGCAGTCCCATAATCTAAGGCACTCCGGCGGAGGGCCGTCCATGGCGGCCTTTCGATTGAGTAAAAACCAGTAAAGGGCTCGGGGGATGGAAGTGGCGCGGCCGCGCCAGTAGGAGCTGTAGTTCCAGATCTCCATACCGGTAAAACCAAAAACAGGCCAGTTATTCCAGGGGAAAGCAACACCACCGTCAATATAGGGAGAACCTTTTTCAAAGGGATGGGCTATAAAACCGAAGCCTTTGGCCGCGTTAACCGCATTGATTAACTGTTGTGGATTTTCATCGTTGCACGGCAACAGATCTGAGAGCCCCAAGGCGAGATAGTGGCAGCATTTTTTGTTAAATTCAACTCCTGCCAGCACGGCCACACTGCCGTAAAAACCTTCTTCCCTAAAGGCTTGCAAGGAATTATGGTCGGTGATGATTATATAACGCATTCCCGCTGCAGCTGCTGCAGCGGCAATCTCGGGCACACTGCCGCTTCCGTCGGAATAAATACTATGTATATGAATACTGCCAGGGTAAGTATAGATCATCATTAGAAAGATGAGGCAACTTTCCGGCTGGAAATAAGCGATTCTTGGAGCTGGTTCATGTTATCAAGCACAATGGCCGTCCCCTTAACCACACAGCTAATCGGATCTTCAGCCAGATAAAAAGGCACTTCTGTTTCCTGTGAAAGAAACCGCGTAAAGCCATCCAGCAGCGCTCCGCCGCCGGTCAACACAACTCCCCGTTCAATAATGTCACCGGCCAGTTCGGGCGGGGTCCTTTCCAGGACCTGTTTTACTCCCTGAAGAATAATTTGGAGAGGCTCTTCCAGGGCCTGTACTACTTGCTGGGTGGTGACGGTTAGGGAGCGAGGCAGCCCGGTAACCAGGTCACGCCCGCGCACTTCGGCCTGCAGGGAACGGCTTCCCGGGTGTGCCGAACCAATGGCAATTTTCAGTTGTTCGGCAGTACGCTCGCCGATTAAGACATTATACTCTTTTTTGATATAGCGGACGATGGCTTCGTCAAACTTGTCCCCACCGACCCTGACGCTGGTGCTTTCCACTATTTCACCCATGGAGATTACGGCTATATCACTGGTTCCCCCGCCGATATCCACAACCATATTGCCGCTGGGTTCAAAAACATCAAGGCCCGCACCCAGGGCGGCGGCACGGGGTTCTTCGATCAGGTAGGTTTCCCTGGCGCCGGTACGGGAAATTGCTTCAATAACCGCTTTCTGCTCCACCGTGGTAGTGCCGGCGGGTATGCAGACGACGACCCGGGGACGGAAAAAGCGCCTCTTTTGGCAGGCCTTGGTGATGTAATGTTTAAGCATGATTTCAGTAATATCAAAATCGGCAATAACCCCCTCCTTCAGGGGACGGACCGCCACGATATTGCCGGGAGTTCGTCCCAGCATTCTTTGCGCCTCAGCGCCGATGGCAAGCACTCTCTGAGTCTGCTGACCTATGGCTACAACAGAAGGCTCGTTTAAAACAATGCCTTTACCGCGGACAAAAACAAGTATCGTTGCCGTCCCTAAATCGATGCCGATATCTGAGGATAAGGCCATTGACAATCCTCCCCCGGTTGTCCGTAACGGCTGCCGGGTATTAAGCAGACGTTTTCCAGCAAATACAGAATTCAACATCATTTAGGTTTTTCCTTTTTTCGTGTAAATTTTATATTATTTTGACTTCATCGCCAGGTATTTACGACGGGTTGCTTCGCCGCCCCGGAGATGACGTTCAGCCTTATTTTTATCCAGAATTTTCTTTACCTGCCGGGCCAGGTGCCGGTTTATTTGCGGCAGCCTTTCCGTAACATCCTTGTGCACCGTGCTTTTGCTTACTCCAAAATTACGGGCAACCTGGCGAACAGTCGCCCTGGTTTCCAGGATGTAATTACTGATTTCTAGTACCCGTTGATGAATATAATCATGCACCGCAGGGCCCCCTTTACTTGGGTTTTCCATAAATTATATGAGGGGGCTACAAAAAAAAGACCTTGGTAGTTACGGTGCAGGGCGAATTTCCTTCGGTTTACTGAAACAAATACTCTACCGGGTTAACTACCCGCCCATCTTTAATAATTTCCATATAAAGGTAATCGGGCTCAGGTTCAAACCCGGCAGCTACAAGGCCGATGGTTTGTCCGCGGGACACCCTATCTCCGACATTAACCGATACTTTTTGCAGGGCCCCGTAATATGAAACCAGCCCGTTGTCATGCTCAATCATCACTGATTGACCATGCGGCTTGTCCAGCGACATGGTTTTAACTACAATTCCATCCCAGGAGGCAAACACTTCGCTGCCACTTTTAGTTTCAATGGCAATACCCTTCGAAATATAGTAAAGGGGATAACCAAAACCATTTTGAATTACGGTTTCGTGAAAGCCGTAGAAAAGATCTCCTTTAACTTTTACCGGCCATTCCCCTTTAACAAACGGAGCTGGAGCGTCCGCTTCTTCAGAAGGGGTTTCTGTTACAGTATCCGGCTTAACTTCAGTTGCAGGCTCGTTAGTGTTACTGCCCTCAATATTGTTTTCAGGCAGCTCGTTATTAGAATTATTTAAGTCTGGCTCAGTGGGAGAGTAGGCGCTCCAATCGAAAGGAGGTTCTGCCACAGGAGGTTCAGCGACCCGCAGCATGGAAAAACGCCAGATAAATATGCTTACGGCTACCATAACCACGAGAGCATAAATAGCAACAATACGCAAACTTGCGGGCAAGCCCCGATAAAAAGCAACCAATTTCTGGCACCCTGCAGTGACGACACCCAAACCTTGTCGGCAGGTATGCAGAAACGATGTTTTAAACCGCATAAAGTTAGTGCTGATAACACTAAATTTTGATTTTTTATGCTTTACTTGATAATTTTTCTTCCTCGTGGCCAAAGCAAATCACCTCAACGGATATTATATCCAGTTGAGGTAAATGTATACTCCTATGGCGGTGCTGAAGCAACCTCCGCCCCGGTATAATAGTACGCAATAATATCCCGGTAATTCAGGCCTTGGGCGGCTGCGCCATCTGCACCATACTGGCATAAACCGACACCGTGGCCATGACCGCGGATAAAGAACAGCACTCCGTCTTCTCTAAACTCCCAGGAAAAATCTGTAGACGGAAGTTCCAGCAGCCGGCGCACTTCTTTGCCTTCCAGGCGTGTATTGTTAACTTGAAGGATTGCTACTCTCTCCCCGGGGGTTGTCTCTACAACCTGGAGGGGAATTTCACCGCTGGGTCCGGCCGGCCAGGCCAGCTCCTGCTGGAAAGCAGCTTCCAACTGATCATATGGTATTAATAACTCGGAACGGTAATAAGGCGAATGGCTGCAGTACGGGCAGCGGATACTCTGCAAATAAGGCACCGGCCCTCCGCTCCAAATGGCCGTAGAGGTTTCCGTTTTCCCGCCGCAGGTGGAATGATAAACTGCCTCTACAAGCGCACCCCCGAAAACGACTACTTCGCCCGCAGTATCAGCAACTGCCTGCCGGATGCGCTGCAGATTTTCCTCTCGCCGATCTTCAGGCCATCGGGCTACAGCCTGGACAGGATCAACCCAGGCCTGGCAGTGGGTACTGTCAGAACAGAGATCAGCCGGTTGAAAGCTGCGATCGCATCCGCTACCGCCATAAGAACGCAGACGATGCATGGCATAGGTCCGCGCTACTACAGCCTGAGCTTTTAAAGCTTCCAGGGCAAAGGAGGCCGGCATTTCAGCCATAACCACCCCAACCAGATATTCTTCAAGATCCACTGTAATTACTTCTTGCTTTTCAGCAATATAAAGGCTAATTGGAGATAAACCCTCTTTCTGATCAGACGATTCATCTTCTTCTTCCAGAACACCAGGCAAAAAAGGTTGTAATTGCCGCCCCAGGCTCACCGCTACCGCGGGCAGGCAGATCACAACCAGGGCAATGGCCAAGAACAGCAAGGCCGCGGTTCGGGTCATGGTTACAACTCCCTTGCGATTTCACCAGAAATATATGAAGTGAGTTATTTTTTTATGACTTATTCTGCATCACCAGCGTATAAAATATTTTGAATAATAAAAATAAACATGTTTGTGAGCATTGAAATGATGCTAAAATTTGTTAAAAAGGGATGGCAGCGCTCTGTGCACGGGCCAAAAATCTTATGGCGGGTGATCATCATGAAAATCTGCAGGGTTAGAGTTTTAACCTACTGAAAAAGGGGGCTGCCCTAAAAGTCAGTTTGGGCAGCCCCCGCTTTGTTAGGATGAAGGCAGGACATTTTAAAGCACCCTGCCCATCGTTTTGTCCGTTTAACCCCCTGTGCTGATCAACTGTTCAGGCTCCGGATAAACGCGCTTAACCTTTGCACCCAGTTCTTGCAAACGTTCTACCAGGCGATAGTAACCGCGCCATAAATGATAGGGATCAGAAATTACTGTTTGTCCCCGGGCCCCCAGGGCTGCCAGCAACAGGGCCGCTCCTCCACGAAGATCAGAGGCGCAAACCGGGGCCCCGGTTAATGCAGATACACCGTGCACAATGGCATGGCGCCCGTCTACCTGGATCTGAGCGCCCATACAGGATAGCCCTTCAACATGGCGGAAACGGTTTTCAAAAACTGTTTCCGTAATCACACCCGTGCCGAGGCAGGTGGCCAACAAAGCCATAAATTGAGGTTGCAAATCGGTGGGAAAGCCGGGATACGGCAGCGTTTTTAAGTCTACCGCTCTCAACAGGCCGCTGCGCCCTGCCCTAATGGCAGAGTGCCCCAACTCTTCCACTTCGGCCCCTGTCTCCCGAAGTTTGGCCAGCAAAGGTTTAAGATGATCTGACAGCACATTTTCTACAATAACCTCCCCGCCGGTAATGATGCCAGCCAGCAGGAGGGTTCCTGCTTCGATACGGTCAGGTATGACCTTATAGCGTGTTCCTGTGAGGCGGGAGACACCCTCAACCCGGATAGAGGTTGTCCCGGCGCCGCTAATTAATGCACCCATGCTGTTTAAAAAGTTGGCCAGGTCGACAATCTCCGGTTCGGTAGCCGCATTCTCCAGTATAGTTGTTCCCCGGGCCAAAACAGCGGCACTGATAATATTTTCCGTGGCCCCCACACTGGGATAATCCAGGTATATACGGGCCCCTTTTAGCCCGTCCGTTTCCCCTTCAATACACCCGTTAACCATGCTAAAGTGCGCTCCCATAGCGGTAAGCCCTTTTAAATGCAAATCTACCGGGCGAATGCCAATCGCGCAACCCCCTGGTAAAGAAAGCCGCACCCTGCCGCACCGGGCTAACAGCGGCCCTAAAACTAAAAAGGAAGCACGCATCTGCTGTACCAGCTGTAGCGGTGGCTCGTTCCCGCGCAGCACCTCCGCAGAGATGTTCATAATGCCGTCTACGGGATCAAATCTGACCGAAGCGCCCAGCGCCTGCAACACCGCCGCCATGGTCCGCACATCCATTAAATCCGGCACGCCTTCAATGATCACGGGCTCCGCAGACAATAGCGCCGCTGCCATTATCGGCAGGGTGGCATTTTTTGAGCCATTGGCTTTTACGCTTCCATGCAGGGGTACTCCCCCTTGAACTAGCAATTTATCCATCTTGCCGGTTTTCCTTCCAGTTAAATCTTTTCATAATGAGATAGGGTTAACAAGACAGGGATACCAGCCTGCAAGCGAATAGAGCCGCTTGCAGGGTCATATTTCAACTCCAGGTTCAAATTGACCGGTTTTCCTTCAAGCAAAAATGATTCCTTATACCAGCGGACGTACGCCAGGAGATGTACAGATTCATGATAGCGCTGAATGCTAAAAAGCTCTCCTTCCAATAAATTTACCAGCGCGAGACTCAGATCTTCCAAATCATCGGCTCTGCCCTGCAGGTAGCATTCAAGATGATAGGCCTGTGACAGCAAATCCTCTTGCGCCAACAGATCAGACAGGTCATCAGCCAAGATTTTACTGGCCAGGCAGTCTGCGCCACTGACCTGAAGAACCACATAATTTTCTTCCAGGCCGCTGCTTAGCCGCCAGCCAGCAGAAGTTGCACTGCGCAACACCGGTGTATTTTCCAACCGGCCCTTTAACTGATCCAGATCTGCGGAAACGGTGGAAATAAAAAAGTGGCGGTGATAAAAGATATTTTCTGCTCCCAGCAGCTTTACTCCTCTTGCCAATTTATAGCACGGGTCTTCCTGGAAGGAGAGGACTGACCAGGGGATGGTTAAAAGAAAACCTAATAGCACCGCTAATAGAACATGACGACCAAACATTTGCGGCCACCTTCCCGCCAACGGGCTAAGGAATATTATGGCCATATTTCCTTTATTTTATCCTGAACAAGGTCTTGTCCGGGATGCGGCAAAGTAAGCCCGGCAAAAGCTCGAAAAAGGATTGGGGAAACCACCCCTGTGGCCCCCCATGATATGATCACGCGTGCCCTATGCAGGCACTAAACCGGCCAGTGCCTGCCGGTGGCAATATTTCTTCAATCTTCGGGTAGTTATACCCAATGATCGGTTTATCCGAGCCGGGTTTTTCATTCAGGCGGCCATAGCGCTGATAATATTCATTAAGAAAACCATGGCCAATAACGCCACCGATTCGATGATACCTAGAACAAGGACATATTGAGCAAACCCCTTGCCCGTCTCCCCAAAAGCGTCGCAGGCACTGGCCGCAGCTTTCCCCTGTAAATAAGCGGAGGCGCCGATAGCGAGGCCGCCAAAAATGCCTATACCCAAAATGGTCCCGCTGTTTAAAGCAGCCAGGGAGCCAACAATGGTATTCATTAAAATCAAACCGTAGAAACTCTGTGACAGGGGGAACCCGGTTAAAGCTACCAGCAAAAAAGAAGCCGGTCTATTTTGCATAAACGCCCTCTTCCAGGCTCCCACGGCAGCCATGGCCGCTACCCCGGTGCCCAGGGCGGAGCCACAGGCAGACAGTGCAAACGAAGCCCCAATACCGATTAATCCAAAATCAAAAGCCATTACTCTTCTTACTCCTTGTCGTATAAATTTTTTTCCGTCCCGGTTGGATTTAAAACCCGCTATTGATAGCCGTACCGGCAGGTGAAGAGAGCCTTTTCTCTTCAGGATTCGCCTCATACGAGCTAACCGGGTTTTGAAAAGGCGTAAACCGGTGGCCGGACCATTCTATACCCAGCCGCCCGGAAAACTCCAGCATGTTCAAGCGAATACCATGCACTAAAACACCCAGGCAACAGAGAATAAAGTTTAAAGTGTGACCCAGCAGCAAGACCAGGGCGCCCAGAACAAAGGTATTGCCTTCTAAAAGCCCGCCAACCATTTGATTAAAGCTCTTGGCAATTTCAGCACCAGCCAGCCCCACCGCAAAAAGTCGAATATAGGAAATAAGATCGCCAAAAGCGTTGACTGTTCCCAGGGCTGTGGGCAGCAAGTCTTTCAGGCCACCCAATACCCCCTTGATAAAGTTGCCTTCCTGCGAACCGAACAAGAGAGCCAGGCCCAATCCGCTCAGGATTAATACAATACTGATCCGGCCGATCAGGCCACCGGTAGCGAAAGCTCCATCAAGGTCAAAATACATGACCATGCTTAAAACCAGATAAAACAGGCCGAAATTGACCGCTATCCAGCCAAGCTGGGCCACGGCTTTAAGAGAGCGATTGGCCAGATCACGCAGAAAATTCCAGACCTGAGCGATGGTCAGGTGAACCAGGGCAATGCAAAAACACAACAGCTTGATTACATCTTGTCCTGATAACCTCTGGTATAACTCCCCGGCAGGAGTATAGACATCGACTCCTTCAATAAGCTGAACTACAACCAGCTTCTCCAGGAAGGTCCCCCTGATCAGGTCAAAGCTGCCGAACCATTGGCCGTTCAGCGTACCCCATGCTACGGTAGCCAGCCCCAGGGTAGTAAATAGCCAGCCAAGCAAAGGAGGCTTCCTTCTCCTGGCGATACTGAGTGTCACAGCCAGGAGCCCCCCCCCTAAAAAAATGACTCCGTAGGCAGCATCGCCGATGATCATGGCAAAAAAGATGATAAAGAATACAAAGAAAAAGAAACTGATATCTAATTCACGGTAACCCGGCACAGTGCCCAGGAAATCAAAAACCGGTTCGATCATTTTAAGCCACCTGGGGTTGCGTACCAGGGTTGGCACGGCGTCATCCTCACCGGGGTCGGCAACGGCCAGGGCTACGGAATTTCGGCCGGCCCAATCTTTCAAGCTCTTCACCTGGTCAGCAGGAACATAACCGGAAATGGCTGTAAGATTCCCTTCTTCCAGCATGTTTGCTTTAGCTACCTGGTATTCCAGTTCGTGTTCCAGTTCGGCCATGTACTGCTTAATAACCGGTCTAAGCGCATAACACTCAACCAATTTATCTTTTAGGCCATCAATGCGCTTTAACAACTCAATTACTTCGGTTTTTAAAACTCGAAGGCTTTTAGCCGGAGGGACAAACTCCTCAAAGCCTTCCAGTCTGACGGGGCTGCGCGTAATGTGGGCAAAGATGGCGCAGTTTTTCCCCCTCTGCATCATGACTACATCTTCTTCGGGAATTTCTTCTACCTGATCCCCATAAGCAGTATAAATGCGCACATACCAGCCTTTCTGTGCCAGAAATTGAAAATCCCCGGGATCAAAATCTCCCCATTTTTCCAGTTCGGCAATCTGTTTATACAGAGAAACAACGCGATCCTTAAAGTGATGCAGTTCTTCGTTCAACTTTACAACTGTTTCCGTCGCCTGCCGTCCGTCCAGGGAGGCAGCAGGAGCTTCTTTTTTGGGTTTAAACTCGGCCAAGATAAGATAAGCGGCGGCCGCCCGGTTAAGCTCAGTAGAAACAGCTTCTACCTCGGGGGAAGAACACTGAAATTTTTCCAGGTGAACAAGACCAAGCTCCCTTAAAGAGTCAAGGGTAGAATCCTTGTCTTTGGCCTGGACAACCATGGTCACCTTTTTCATGGGTACAATCATTGCTTATATTGTCCCCCTGACCAGTTTATTCTTGGCCATCTTGCCCCGTACGACGGCAGCGGTCTGCTGATCTCCCAGGAAAATATTGATCATGCGGATGTTTTCTTTCGTCTCGGGAATCTTTACCTTTTCAAACAAGTTCACCCGCTGAGCGGTGACTCTTAATTCGGCCGCCAGCAAGGCCGCCTGTTTTTCTAAAAACGATAGAACCATATCCAGTGTGGCCAGCTCCTGAAGCTTTTTAACGGCGGCGTCTACCCAGAAGGGGTAAGCCAGCAGGTCATAGGCAACCGCTTCAAACTTTACCTCCATTAAAATGGGTAGATCCACCCCGGCGATATTAGTCGAACTTGTACAAACTTCTTTTACCTGAACCAGATGCGCAATGGCAATGTTTTCCCCAAAAACATCGACCCATTCCAGCAGTTCCTCAAAGGCTTCTTGCCGCTGTAGCCGCTTGTCTTCAATTTGCCGCTCCACATTGCGGACCTCGGTTTGAAGAAGCTGCTTCTTTAATACCAGGGTAGGCAGGTAACGTTGAAACCGCTTGAGCTGGTCCTTTTGTCTTTTTAGCTCATTTTTGGTCAGCTTTATTTTTGCCATAAAATCATACCTTAGTGGGCCAGTATTGAGACACCAGATCCGATCTTAAGCCGGTCTCGGCAGGCTCGAAACATTTTGCTAAGATTTCCCATCCTTTGTCCAACGCCGCTTCTAAAGGAATGTTAACAGACAGATCCATCATTTCCCGTTCAAACAGTTCTCCATAAGCCAAAAGCTTTTCGTCCCAATCGGACATCTTGAAGCCCATGGCTTTTTTCTCCAGGGATTCTTTATAAGAAGCATATAGCTTGATCATCCCGTCCATCAGGGCGCGGTGGTCCGGGCGGGTTTTCCCATTGACCAGCTGTTTCAGCCGGGACAGGGAGCCGAAAGGTTCAATGCGACCGTTGCGAAGATAAAACTGGCCCTCTGTAATATAGCCGGTATTATCCGGCACCGGGTGGGTCACGTCATCACCGGGCATGGTAGTTACGCCCAGGATGGTAATAGAGCCAGCCTGTTCAAAGTCGACCGCTTTTTCATAGCGGGCGGCCAGCTGGGAATAAAGATCTCCGGGGTAGCCCCGGTTGGAGGGGACCTGCTCCATGGTAATGGCAATTTCTTTCATGGCATCGGCAAAGTTGGTCATATCGGTTAGTAAAACCAAGACCCGCTTGCCGCGGGTGGCAAACCCTTCAGCCACCGCCAGGGCAATATCGGGCACCATCAGACATTCCACCACCGGATCTGAAGCAGTGTGGACGAAAAAAATGGTCCTGGACAAAACGCCGCCCTGTTCCAGGCTCTCTTTAAAGAAAAGATAGTCATCATACTTGAGGCCCATGCCCCCAAGGATGATCAGATCTACTTCTGCTTGTAGAGCGATGCGGGCCAGCAGCTCGTTATATGGTTCTCCCGAGACAGAAAAGATAGGCAGCTTTTGCGATTCCACCAGGGTATTAAAAAGATCGATCATCGGGATGCCGGTCCGCACCATGCGGCGGGGGATAATCCTCTGGGCCGGGTTAACGGAGGGGCCGCCAATTTCGATGAGAGAGTCGGTCAGTTCAGGGCCGCCGTCGCGGGGACGGCCGGATCCGTCAAAGATTCTCCCCAGAAGATTATCGGAAAAGGAAACCATCATCGGGTGGCCCAGGAAACGCACCTCGTCGCCGGTCGATATGCCTCGAGAGCCGTTAAACACCTGCAAAGCCACCTCGTCATGCCTCAGGCGGATTACCTCCGCCAATGAAGGGCCATACTTTGTTTCCACCACAGCCAGTTCTTTATAACGAACACCCGTGGCGGTCACAGTAATCACGTTTCCCGAAATTGATTCTATTTTGCTATAAATTTTCCGCAAGCTTTGCACTCTCCTTGCAGCTAACCTGGGTGCCGGCCCCGGCAGAGGCGGTCACTTTTTCAGCAAGCAGCCGGCGAATGGCCTGTTCCTGTTCCTTGAAATCATCACTCATCCATGGCTTGCCGTTATAGTCCAAAAAGCCCTGCCGCATCTGGTTAAACCAGCCGCGGGCTTCTTCCTTGCTGCCAAATTTTAATTCGGCAGTCAGCACTTCCATAATGAAATCATAAACATATCGCTGGCGTTCGGGTTCAACAGCGCTATCCACGGGATCAAAGGAGTTTTGCTGCAGATAAACAGCATCTAAAAATTCTGCTTTAAGGTAGATTACATAATCTTCTAAAGAAGTACCCTCTTCGCCGACCACCTTCATCATCTGGTCCACCTCGTCACCTTTAAACAGGATGGAACGCCCATACTCTGCCTTTGACGCATCGATAATCCCCGGGTATTTGGACCAGGATTCCAGAGGGTGGATGGCCGGGTATTTCCGGGCATCGGAGCGCTGGCGTGAAAGACCGTGAAACGCTCCGACCACCTTTAAAGTAGCCTGGGTTACCGGCTCTTCAAAGTTGCCACCGGCCGGGGAAACAGTGCCGCCGATGGTTACCGAGCCTAGAGCACCATTTTTCAGGCGGACCAGGCCGGCCCGCTCATAGAAGGCGGCGATTATTGATTCAAGGTAAGCAGGGAAGGCCTCTTCGCCCGGGATCTCCTCCAGCCGGCCGGACATCTCGCGCATAGCCTGGGCCCAGCGTGAAGTCGAATCGGCAAGCAACAGGACATGCAAGCCCATCTGGCGGTAATATTCGGCCATAGTAACGGCAGTGTAAACAGAAGCTTCCCGGGCGGCCACAGGCATGGAAGAGGTATTGCAAATAATGATCGTCCTCTCCATCAACGAGCGGCCAGTTTTGGGGTCTATTAACTCGGGGAATTCTTTTAAGGTCTCCACGACCTCTCCAGCCCGTTCACCGCAGGCAGCCACAATGACAATATCCACTTCCGCATTCCGGGAAGTAATCTGCTGCAGCACAGTCTTGCCGGCGCCGAAAGGCCCGGGAATGCAGTAAGTGCCGCCTTTAGCCACCGGGAAAAAAGTGTCGATGATCCTGACCTTGGTAATAAGCGGTTCGCTGGGTTTGAGCCGTTCGGCATAGCACTTAACAGGCCGTTTTACGGGCCAGGAGAACACCATGGTTAACTGGTGCAGGTTGCCTTTTTCGTCTTCAACTTCCGCGATTATATCACGCAAACGATAAAGGCCTGCCCCGGCTATACTCTTTACTGTCAGTGTTCCGTCTAGGTAAAAGGGAACCATGATCAAGTGGTTAAAAATTCCTTCCTTGACGGAACCGATAGGCATGCCTGCTTCAACTTTGCTGCCCTGGTTAACGGAAGGAGTAAAATCCCACTGGCGGGATTCGTCAAGGGGTGAAGGATAGATCCCCCGCTCCAGGAAGAACCCGCACCGGGCAGCCAACTGGGGCAAGGGGTTTTGCAGTCCGTCGAATACCTGGCCCAACAGCCCGGGTCCGAGCTGGACGCTTAATAACTCTCCGGTAAACTCGACCTCATCGCCTACGCCAATGCCTTTGGTAATTTCGAAAACCTGAACGTCGGCTACATTGCCCTTTACCCGGATAACCTCAGATTTAAGTTTTTTCCCACCGGTGACGATGTAGCATACTTCATTCATGGCCACTTCACCGGTGAATTCCACTGAAACCATATTGCCGCTAACGCCAATTACCCTGTTAATGGTCTTCATTCCTTTACTGCATATTTTTCCACATACAGTGTTGATGCAAATTTTCCTTTACTTCTTCATATATTTTCTCAAATATTTCCTGGCCAGTAATTTTCTGGAATTTTTCCTGGCGCAAAGCAAGCTGGAGTTTTAAATAATAAGCAATTAAAGCCTCCAGGTTAAAATAATGGACCGCACTAACTTCCTCGACAAAGCTCCAGCGAAGATTGTTTAAATAGCTTTCCACAGCCAGGGGCGAATCCAGGGCCAGGGCTGTCTTAACCTTTTCCAGTAGCAAATCGCGGCCATCTGATTCAGGCAACGGCTGAGGTGAAGAAAATTTCACTGTAGCAAGGCGCGCTTTGGCCAGTTCCAGTCTGAGTTCCTTTTCCCAGGAAAGAATACGATCCGCAAAAGGAAAACCGGTCGGCTCCAGCGAACCCCACCTGCTTTTGCATAAAACCCGGTAATGATCCGGCCGCACAGTATCTGCCGCAAGCTGAATAAATACATCTTCCCTGATGGGAACTTTATCCCCCAGCCTGAGAGCCGGCAAAGCCGCGATGGTATAATAATATTGATTCACCGCATTTCCTCCTGCTCCTCCAGGGCTTCTTTTAAGATCCCTGCAAGCTCAGGGGTAAGGAATTCTGCTAAAATATCGGCAATGCCTTCTCTGCTAAAATCATAAAGGGCCCCGTCTGAACCCCCGATACGAAACCCTTTAGCTACTTTGGGGGAAGGGATAATCTCTACACCCTCTTTAAAACGGCTGGCCAGCTTCGCTTTCAGGCCGGCGCCCAGTTCTCTGGCCTCCTTCGAGGAAAGAACAATTTGAATTCCCCCGGCACCCTTCTCCGACCAGGCCGCGGCCGCCTCCAGGATCAATTTTTCCGTTAAAGCAGGCGACAAAGCGGTATCCACCGCCTGATTAATGACTGCCTTAAACTGGCTGATTATTTGCTTTTCCAGGCCAATTAAAATATCCCGGGCTGCCTGCTTTAAGGCCTCCCGGCCGGCAGCTTCTTTCTTCTTAATTTCATTTTCGGCCTGTAATCTATACGATTCGGCTTCAGCAACGGCTTTTTTAACTATCTGTTCAGCCTTCTCTTCGGCGCCGGCAATTATCTTCTTGGCCTCATTCTCTGCAGAAATAACCCCTTCATTTTTAATTTTCTCAATTAGTTCTTTAACCTGAATATTCATGTTCACCAACCTTCGGCAATAATTCTTACAAAAACTGGTTCATTTGAGCTGAAATTGGCATAATCAAACGCTGTTCAGACGCTTGGTTGTTTCTTATCTAAGGTCATACCATACCACATGTTAAGAGGGAGTGTCAATTCCGGGCTTGCTTAAACAACCACCGGCAGTGCGTAGTATAAACAGAAAATATGATAAATGGCCAGATATCCACCGCACTATCTAGCAAACACGGTATGCTACCATCTTGCCGTTAATATCCAAATATTTTACCTCTTCAATCATGGCGTTTTTAATCATCCGCCGGCACATCAGGCAGGGCTCTCCCGAGGCAAAAGATCCGTCAGAGCTGAAACCGGCTATATAAATGGTCGAGCCTTTCATCATCACCGGGTCGCCGTTGATAATAGCATTCTGCTCGGCATGTACAGCTACACACAGCTCATAGCGCTCGCCTTTAGGCACGTTTAGCGCCTGGCGGGTACATATTCCTGTATCGAGACAATTTGCTTCCCCTCTGGCCGAACCGTTAAACCCGGTACTGACAATGACCCTATCTTTAACGATTATGGCGCCATAGCGCCTTCTTAAGCAGGTCGATCGTTTTGAGATCACCTGGGCAATCTCTAAAAAATAGTCATCCCAGCCAGGTCTGTTATTTGCGGACATGCGTACACTCCTTACTATTCTGTCCCGAAGAGGCGGTCTCCGGCATCTCCCAACCCGGGAACGATATAGGCTTTATCATTCAACTTCTCGTCAATAGCTGTGAGAAATATCTGCACCTCGGGATGGTTATGCCGCAGCGTATGAAGTCCTTCAGGTGAAGCAATGAGGCTAAGCAGCTTGATCCGCCTTACTCCCCTCTTTTTTAGAGCGACAATAGCATGGGCGGCTGAACCCCCTGTAGCGAGCATCGGTTCTAAAAGAAAACATTCGCCCTGCTCAACTCCATGGGGAAGTTTACAGTAGTATTCCACGGGCTCAAAGGTCTCATGATCGCGGTAAAGGCCGATATGACCGGCTTTGGCATTGGGAAACATGCGCAACGCCCCGGTCAACATGCCCAGGCCCGCTCTTAACACGGCTATAAACACAGGCTGAGGGCCGCTTATGACTCGTCCAGTTGTGCCGGATACAGGTGTTTCCAGTTGAATTTCCTTTAGCGGCATGTCACGAGTGGCTTCATAGAGCATCAGGGCAGTAATCTCTTCTACCAGTTCACGAAACTTCCATGGTTCAGTTTCTTTCTGGCGGCACCGGGTCAGCTTATCCTGGACCAGCGGGTGGTTTACAACAACAACATGCTCCATTATCAGTTTAGGCTCCCTCGCTAATATATTGGAAAATCACTGCATAACTGGCTTACCTGCTTTTTCACCCGCTCCAGATTCCCGGGATAATGGCGGCTTTCCAAAGTTTCATGAATCAGGCGGCCGATTAACTCCATCTCCTGCGGTCCCATGCCCCGGGAGGTCACGACCGGGGTCCCGAGACGCAAGCCGCTGGTAACCCGGCGATTCTGGGGATCGAAGGGAATCGCATTTTTATTGGCGGTAATACCAACCTGGTCTAAGAGCCTTTCCGCCTCCAAGCCGGTTATCCCTCTGGAGCGGAGATCCAGCAGGATCATATGGGTATCCGTACCCCCGGTTACCACGTGGTAACCATAATCCATCAGAATTTGAGCCAGAACCGCGGCATTTTCCAGCACTTTTTTTTGATAAGCAATAAATTCCGGAGTTTGCGCTTCTTTAAAAGCTACCGCTTTGGCGGCAATAACATGCATCAACGGCCCCCCCTGCAGCCCGGGGAAAACGGCTTTATCAATAGCAGCAGCATATTCGCGCCGGCACAGGATAAACCCTCCCCTGGGGCCGCGCAGGGTTTTATGGGTAGTAGAGGTAACAACATGGGCCAAAGGAACCGGATTAGGGTGAAGCCCCGCGGCGATTAGACCGGCCACATGAGCCATATCAACCATAAAAAAAGCGCCGGTTTCATGAGCAATTCCGGCAAAAGCGCTGAAATCAATGTGGCGCGGATAGGCACTGGCTCCGGCGATAATCAGCCGGGGCCGCACTTTTAACGCCAGAGACCTGACCTGATCGAGGTCGATTAAACCCGATGCCCGGTCCACGCCGTAACTGTAGGCCCGGTAATAGCGTCCGGTAATACTGGCGGGGGCTCCATGGGTCAAGTGGCCTCCATGGGCCAGATCCATGCCAAGTATAGAATCGCCGGGTTTTAATAAGGCCACATAAACAGCAAGATTGGCCGGCGCGCCGGCGTGGGGCTGGACGTTGGCATGCTCTGCTCCAAATAGGGCCATAGCCCGCCTGCAGGCCAGCTCTTCCGCGGCATCAACATACTCACAACCCCCGTAATAGCGGGCTTTGGGGTAGCCTTCCGCATATTTGTTGGTTAAAATTGAACCCTGAACCTGGAGTACCGCCCTGCTTGCTATATTTTCTGAAGCGATTAATTCCAGGCGGGATTGCTGACGCAGTAATTCTTTCTCAATGATGGCGGCAATTTCCGGGTCAGTTTGACCCAGCGCGTCGGTACTGTCTTTATCCTGGTATGACAACCTGCCCATTCCTTTGCTCCCTTCACCGCACTAATCAATAAAAATTACGCTCGCTTTTTTCAATCATGGCTATTTTATTAATCCTGTTTTGATGGCGGCCCCCGGAAAACGGAGTTTTTAAAAAAATGTCGACTATCTCCAACGCCAGTCCGGGGCCGGTAACCCTGGCACCCAAAGTTAAAATGTTGGCATCATTATGTTCCCTGGCGCACCGGGCGGTGTAGGAATCCCCACATAAAGCCGCCCTGATCCCGGTATATTTACAGGCTGCAATAGCCATGCCTACGCCGGTGCCGCAAATTAAAATCCCATATTGAAATTCGCCCGTTTTAATGCCCCGGGCTACAGGGACAACTATATCGGGATAGTCAACGCTGTTTTCACAAAAGGTGCCGAAATCGGTAAAATCAATTTCCTTCTCCCGCAGAAATGCCTTAACCTTTTCTTTTAAAGGAAAACCGGCATGGTCACTGCCCAGAGCGACCTTCATCGACGCCGCCTCCTTTCAACCTGTTCATAAGTTTCGCGATACTTTCACGAATTTCCTCCAGGGTGTGCCGGTATTTTACTAAAGAGCAACCAAAAGGATCCGCTATGTCGAGGTTTGAAGCGTTAATGCCGGCATATTCTTTTAATAGATACGTTTTCGCTCTGGCTTGCGGAAAACGTGCCAGCAAAGCTTCCTTATGCCCGGCGGTCATGACCAGAATTAATTCTGCTTTCTCCACCAGCGCATCGTCCAGGAGGGCGGCTTCGTGGGCAGAGACATCCACCCCTTCTTCTGACAGTAATGTATGGACATGCTCCGAAGCTTGATCGCCGGGAATGGCAGCCAGGCCTGCTGAAGAAATTTCCAGTTCGCGGCCGTCCCCTTCCTGCTCCCAGTAATGTCGCAACAAGGCTTCCGCCATAACGCTGCGGCAGGTATTCCCTGTGCAGACAAAAAGAATATTGGGCATCTAAATCTCCTTCCCTTTAAACACGAATTACGCGAAAAGCGGCTTTCCCGAGCCGGTTCATTACCGCCACGCCAAGACCCCGGGAAGCGATCCCCTCGGCCAGGATAACACCGGCTTTAAGGGCATCACAGCGGCGCAAACTCCTGAAAAGATGGCGGGAAATGTTTTCGACATCATCATCCCCCTGCTGATTCAAAAAATCAGCGAGCAGGCATACTTTCAAACCTCTCCGCTCATAGAAATTCGCTAAAATATGCAGCAGGCGTCTTCGCCTGGAAGGCGGCCCGGTCACTAAAATTAACGGCGCCCGGGGGGCGTAATGGCGGTATTTCATTCCCGGGGAAGGCGGTATGCTAACTCCTTTCCAGGAGGCCTGAAAAACCGGTTCGCCCAGGGCGGAAGTCAAAGCTTCCCGCGTAATACCACCCGGCCGTAGAATTACGGCACGGGGGCCGGTTAAATCCAGCACAGTGGATTCCACCCCGATCCGGCAGGTTCCACCGTCCAGCACTGCATCAATCCGTCCGGCCAGGTCTTCCAGCACGCAGCGCGCACTGGTGGGACTGGGGCGGCCGGAACGATTGGCGCTGGGGGCTGCAATCGGGACCCCGGCAGTGCGTATTAGCTCGAGAGCTACTGGATGAGACGGCATGCGGACAGCTACAGTCGGCAGCCCCGCGCTGACCAGGTCAGGCACAGCGCTGCTGCGGGGCAGGACAAGGCTAAGGGGCCCCGGCCAAAACCGTTCCATTAAAAAATGAGCACGTTCCGGGACGGAAGAAGCAACCCGGTAGACCTGCTCCCTGTCCGAAACATGAACAATAAGGGGATTATCCGATGGACGCCCTTTGGCTGAGAATATGCGGGCTACAGCGGCTGGATCGCTGGCAGAGGCGCCCAACCCGTATACAGTTTCCGTGGGGAACGCTACCAGGCCGCCTGCGCGGATGATTTCAGCAGCTTTGCGTATAGCCGGGAAGTCCGATCTTAACCAAAGCGTTCCTTTTAGTGGCGATAAGGTCTTCTCCATCACTACCCCTTTTGGAAGTCGCCGGCTGTAAACATGCCCTCACCTGATTACGATAACCGAAACCCGGGGAATTTATGAGACCATAATTTCAAAATTCTTCCACTACCAGTTGGGCTATGTTGGTGGCATGGTCGGCAATCCGTTCCAGATTGCTGATTACATCCAGGTAAATTACTCCCGAAGAAGGAGAACATTTTTTAGAATTTATTCTTTCAATATGTTTTTTACGTAATATTTTCTCAAAGAGGTCAACAGCATCATCTTCTTTGATTACTTCCGCAGCCAGAGCTTTATCTTCGGTCTCCAGCGATATTCCAGATTTATCCAACATTTCGGAGACCTTTTCATAAAGCATCTCAATTTCGGAAATGGCTTCGTCGGAAAATGAGAGGCGTTCATCATTACGTATTTCCGCCAGTTGCAGAATATTTTTGGCATGGTCCCCGATACGTTCATAATCATTGGCCGCAGACATAAAACCCCCGATGATCTTGGATTGCTGCTTGGTTAAAGAGTGTTGCGACAGCTCGGCCAGGTATACATTTAACTCTTTTTCCAGCCCGTCCAGCAAATCTTCCATCTGTTCGATATGCATAGATTTTTTTAGATCGTTTTTAATGAGAGTTTGAATTGAATCAGCGACCATTTCCCGGGCAATACCGGACATGCGCAATAGTTCCTTTTTGCTGCTGCTGATGGCGGCTGCCGGGGTTTTCAGCATGCGAGGATCAAGATACTTGGGACCTATATCCAGTTGTTCTTCGGGTCCTGGTGCTACGACGCATACCAGCCTGGTAAAATACCTTAAGAAAACCAAAAAGATGATACTGTTGAAAACGTTGAACAGGGTGTGCGCGTTGGCTATCTGCCGGGGCACAGAGAAGGCGGTATGCCTGACCAAATCGGTAAAAGGGCCGATGAGCAGAAGGGCAAAGACGACACCGATCACATTAAAAAGAACATGGGCTATGGCAGTGCGGCGGGCGGCCAGGTTGGCGCCGATGCTGGCCAGCATGGCGGTAATACAGGTGCCGATATTAGAGCCCAGAACCAGAGGGACAGCCGATTCAATTGAAAGGATACCTTCGCCGGCCATGGCGATAATTATACCGGTAACGGCGCTGCTGCTCTGGATCAAGGCGGTAAAGAGGGTGCCGCAAAGTACGCCCAGAAGGGGAATATCAGCAAAGCGGACCAGGAGAAATTTAAATGACTCGAGGTCTTTCAAGGGGGACATGCCGTCCGACATAATCATCATGCCCAGAAAAAGCAGGCCGAAGCCAAGGATAGCCTGTCCAAGATAACGCTGCAGGCGCCGGCGACCGAAGAAATTTAAAATAGAGCCTATTCCGATAGCAGGGAAGGTCATGGCATAAATATTAAAGGATACTATCTGGGCGGTGACCGTGGTGCCGATATTGGCTCCGATAATTACACTGATGGCTTGCGCAAGAGTCATAAAACCGGCATTGGCAAAACCGACCACCATTACTGCGGTGCTGCCGCTGCTTTGAATCAGCAAAGTAACTAACAATCCGGTTAATACGCCGATAACCGGGCGGTTAGTGAGAATTTCGAGAATGCGGCGAAGCCTGTCACCGGCCGCTTTCTGCATCCCCGAGGCCATCATTTGCATCCCGAACAAAAAAAGACCGAGACCTCCCAAAGTCTTGGCGGCAATTTCCCAGTACAACATCTAACCTCCCGGGTCTGTCCGGCTCATGGCCTATCTATATACCCATTCCCATTATAATTGAACCGGGAGACTTTTTCAATTGCTTCTAAACCAGCGCTCAATTCTTTCGCCGATAAATGATTTCCAGGCCCGCTGGTTTTTATGCTCAGACCCTGTTTGGCAAGAGGCATCGCTGTTTTCCGGTCCCTCCACCTGGCAGTCCGGGGATACTTTAACTTCGGCTGCAGCCGGCGCTTCGGCATAAGGAAGGCATAAAGGCGGAAATAAAAGGCACCACCAGTTGTCCCCTTGTCCTGCACCGATCACTACTTTTAGCGCGTTATATTCACCGGGAGGATAGATAAAACGGCCGTAAGAACGCAGGGGAAAATGCTCCCGCCCCAGGGATACGGATATGGGGACAGGACTGCCCAGCCTGGTATCAGCATATTGTTGCAACTGTTGCTCAAACTTTTCTTTATTCGCTTCAAGATAGAATAAGGGATTGCTGCCAACCCAGTTGGATTTATCTTCAACAAGCAGGTTTTGCAATTTCCTTACCAGATCCATCTTGAACGATTGGCTGGCCGGATCATTGCTGTCGGCAATGACATGAAGTCGCACCGTAGAATGATCAACAGGCGCAACAGACCAAAAGTTTCCGCTTGCTTTATCCCCGAAAGCTTCCATCAGAGTTGTGGTAGAGAACAGCAAAAGAGTGATCGCGACGGCGCTAATTGCCTTAGTTACCGGATTCATGTCGAACTCCTTCCGCTAAGCGCTCCTGCCTGTAATATCCCCGGATTAATTCCAGGGCCGCTTTCTCAATTCGTGATACCTGCGCCTGAGAAATGCCTACTTGCCTGGCAATCTCTACTTGTGTTTTGCCTTCAAAAAAACGGGCTTCAAGAATCTGTCGCTCCCGTGGTTGCAGCCGTGCCAGCGCCTCTTGCAGGGCCAGGTTTTCCAACCACTTTTCTGAACAGCTATCCTGATCACTAATCGTATCCATAACATAAACCGGGTCAGTGCTGTCATTAAAGACCGGATCGTAAAGCGATAAAGGCTCCTGGGTAGCGTTATAAGCAAATACAACCTCTTCCGGCGTTAAATCCAAAGCTTCAGCCAGTTCCCCTACTTTAGGCTCCCGGCAGTTTGTTTGGATTAGTTCTTCACGGGCCTGCTGGACCCGGTGGGACATATTCTTGATGGAACGGCTGATATGAATACTGTTATTATCTCTCAGATAGCGCTTTATTTCTCCGATGACCATGGGTACGGCATAAGTAGAAAAATTTACTTCATGTTCCAGTTGAAAATTATCTATGGCTTTCAGCAATCCGATGCAGCCAACCTGGAACAAATCATCCAGCGATTCTCCTCTGTTTTTAAAACGCTGTAATATACTTAAGACCAGCCGTATATTTCCTTCAACAAGGGCTTCCCGGGCCCGTTGATCGCCTTTTTTAACCCTCTTAAAAAGCGCCTTCATTTCCCGGCTGGAAAGAGTGGAAAGTTTATATGTATTCACACCGCTCAATTGCACCTTATTGGTAAGCACGGGCTTTCTCCCTCCTTACCCATATTATTGCCATTATCTGTATAAGTTAGACATATGGCAGTAATCGTGGTTGAAAAAGTGAGTAGAATTCCGGAGGCAGGAGAGAGGAGGCAAAAAAAGAATAAACCCAAATGAGATCGGAGGAAGAGACCTTTATGCCTCCACTTGGGCTGAGAGAAGCTCTGTTATAAGGAAAAAATAAAAGTGAGCTAAGCGCAGCAGTGCCTAGGGCCACTACGCAGAAAGCATAGCGAAGGCCGAATGGGAGCATATGCTAGGAAAGCAATTCATGCCGCCAACTGAGGCAAAGTAAATACGGGAGAATTAATTCAAAGGCGGGCTAAAACACATAATTAACGCAACTTAATAGAAGGGAGGAAGTTGGAGAAGATGAGTGAACTGGTGAGGTTTGGGATTTCCATGGACAGGGAGCTACTGGAGCGGTTTGACCGGGAAATTGTATCCGGTAATTATGCCAATCGTTCAGAAGCGATACGCGACTTAATCCGTAACCAGCTCGTAGAGTCCGAATGGTCGGGGGAAGACGCGGAGGTCGCCGGTACGATTACCCTTGTTTACGACCACCATGTTCGCGGGCTGAATGATTTGCTCCTGGATGTCCAGCATCAATACCATAATCTTATCTTATCAGTGATGCATGTACACTTGACTCACAATAACTGCCTTGAAGTTATGGTGATTAGGGGCCCAGCCCGGACAGCCCGGGAGGTGGCGGGGCGTTTGCTTGGTGTGAAAGGAGTAAAACATGGAAAGTTGACCATAACTTCTACCGGTGAAAGGTTAAAATAGCCCCAGGAGCACCCTTGGCCAGCCCTGATAGTCCCGTTGATAAGAAATGTTCTGAAAAAGATTGGTCTCCCGGCAGATTTCTTGAAGAAGCTCATATTGGCCCGCCCCGAATTCCAGCGCCAGAAGGCCTGGAGATTGGATGTGGCGGGACAAATCTTGCAGGATTGCGCGGTATCCGTCCAGGCCGTCTTCTCCCCCGTCAAGAGCCAGGGCAGGCTCAAAATCTTTAACCGTGACAGGCAGCGAAGCCATGGCGCGGCTTTGGACATACGGTGGGTTCCCTACAACCAGGTTAAAACGGGGATAAGAGGAAAGCTTATGCAGAGCCTGAAAATAATTGCCACAGCACCAGGTAATCCGCTCGGCCACCCCGTGACGTTCCGCATTTTGGATCGCTACTTTAAGGGCCCGCTCCGAAATATCCACCGCCCAGGCCCGGGCGGCGGGAAGCATGCAGGTAAGAGTTATGGCCAGGATACCGCTTCCGGTACCCAGATCAATCAGATTTATCCCTTCTCCAGAGGCCAGGCCCAGTTCCCTGGCCCAGGCTAGAGCTGCTTCCACTACAAATTCAGTTTCCGGCCGGGGCACCAGCACGTCCTGATTAACATAAAAATGGCGCCCGTAGAATTCTTTTTCTCCGGTAATATAGGCCAGGGGCTCACCTTGACAGCGCCGGGCTACCGCTTCTATAAAGTCTGATACTATTTCTACCGGCAGCGGTTGCTGACGATCCAGTAATAATTGTATTCGGCTTCGCCCCGTCAACCAGGATAGCAGCAGTTCCGCTTCCAAACGGGGCTGATCAATTTGTGCCCTGCGCAGGTAAAAAGAAGCTCTTTGCAGAGCTTCTCCAACGGTTAGTATAAGCATGGCTGTCAATCACCGGTTCTGTTGAGCTGTTCTGCTCTGGCTGAAGCGGCCAGCTGATCAATGATCTCATCAAGGTCTCCATTAAGAACCAGGTCCAGTTTGTGCAGGGTCAACCCGATGCGGTGATCGGTAACCCGGTTTTGAGGGAAGTTATAAGTGCGGATTCGCTCGCTGCGGTCTCCGCTGCCAACCTGTTGTTTCCTGTTCTGGGCCAGTTCCGCTTCCTGTTCGGCCAGATATTTATTCATGAGGCGGCTGCGCAAAACGCGCATGGCCTTTTCTTTGTTCTTAAGCTGGGATTTTTCATCCTGGCAGCAGACAACCAGCCCGGTAGGCAGGTGAGTGATACGGACAGCCGATTGGGTCGTGTTTACACTTTGCCCGCCGGGACCGGTAGAGCAAAATGTATCGATGCGCAAATCCTGGGGGTTTATCTCCACTTCAACCTCTTCTACTTCAGGCAAAACGGCCACGGTGGCTGCAGAGGTGTGGATGCGCCCGCCCGATTCTGTGGTGGGAATCCGCTGGACCCGGTGGGCTCCGCTTTCGTATTTGAGCCGGCTGTATGCACCTTTCCCACTAATATTAATGATTACTTCTTTATAGCCGCCGATGTCGGTGGGATGAGCATCAACTAATTCCACTTTCCATCTTTTTTCTTCGGCATAACGCGTATACATCTTTAGAAGGTCTGCGGCAAATAGGGCCGCCTCTTCGCCTCCGGTGCCGGCCCGGATTTCTAAAAATACACTTTTTTGGTCAAAGGGATCCTCCGGAATTAGTTTTTCTTTTAACTGGCCTTCTACCGCGGCTTTTTCCCGGTTAAGTCTTGCTATCTCTTCTGATAGAAATGCGGCCATTTCGGCGTCACCGTCGGTATTTAATAGTTCCCGGGCTTCGTCCAGATCGCGGTTGATCCGCTTATAGCGGCGGAAAAGTTCGACTAAATCGGTTAGATTGGCCAGCTCACGGGAATAATCCTGCCATAACTGGCGTTGTTCAATTATCGCCGGATTGCTTAATAGCTGCTCCAGCTCTTCGTACCTTTTTTCAATACTCTCCAACTTATCTAACATCGGCTGTCACCTCGGAATTGGTGCCTGGATCCCCATTTATGCCGGGGCCGTTTGCAGAGCCGCCACAGCTAGATCTCAGCTATGCCGGCATCTGGTGGTTCAGCAACCGTGGCCACGTGGCAACCATAGCCTGTCAGCGGCCAGGGGCAGAGACAAGAAGCGGCTTTTACGGTTAGAACTCTGGCTTTACAATTAAAAAGGATATTAATCCCCTGACATAAAATCGGGTCAGGCGGGAGAAGCCTCCGGGACTCCCCGGCGGAGCACGTAGTAGCGGCAGATTTCAACCAGGGGGATGGTCCCGGTGGGTTATTTCAATTCCCGCACTGCTGGCCGGCGGCCGGTTGGGGTTTGGACACAGGCAATGCCCTTCGCAGAGTTAAAAAGAGCAGAGCATCTGCCCTGCTCCTTTAATTCATCCCATACTTCCGTTTAAATCGTTCTACCCTTCCCCCGGTATCAACAAATTTTTGCTTCCCGGTAAAGAAAGGGTGGCATTTGGAACAAATCTCGACCCGCAGGTTTTCTTTAGTCGAACCGGTTTCAAAACTCTCGCCGCAGGCACAGGTTACCGTAGTACGATAATATTGAGGGTGTATTTTTTCTTTCATCTGCATAGGCCTCCTCGCCATCAATCCAGAACAAAATGATAACATATTCCCTTGTTTTCTGCAACTGCGGGATTGTAGAACACTGTGTCAATACTTAGCGGGTATATTTCCTCGTTCCAGACAAATTAATTTAAAACCACCTTTGACTATTGCTTGGGATCAGCCTGGAACTACATAATTACTTCCATTTGATCATAGATAGCCTTTATGAAGAACCACT
>JAKPEE010000044.1 GCA_029552125.1 Bacillota bacterium
ATGATACAGGGATACTAAAGATTAATCATGGTACTGTAGGCTGCTGTTTAATCAAAATTTAGCTTTTATGCGCCCTATGTTATGGGTTAATTAATAACGGCACAGCTGATTTTAGCTTTAATAATCACACAGGCTGCTAGAGCCCCGCATGTTCAAACTTTTTACCGGCGTACCGCTGAGCATGATCATCGGCTTGCTTTTTACTTATATTCCCGGCGTGATTGTCGATCAATCGATCTGGCAGCGGGCCATGTCGGCTAAAACCACAGCAATCGCACGCTGGACCCCTGTCATTAGCGGCGCGATCTACTTTTATTTCAGCGCAGTAGTCGTCCTGTTGGGAATGATCGGGGTGATGCTCTATCCCAACATCGTTGCCGAGCAGGGTAATGCCGACGGTATTTTACCCTGGATGATCGCTCATTACCTGCCCAGGGGGCTAACTGGCTTAGGCCTGACGGCCTTGTTTGCCGTAGCCATGTCCACGGCCAGCACCACTATCCTCATCGCCGCAGTAACCTTTGCCAAAGACTTAGTGCCTACATTCACCAAAGAGCCCCTTAGCTCAGCACAAGAACTGCGCGTTTCGCGCATCGCTACACTGGTAATTGGTTTGGGCGGCATCGTATTTGCCCTTACTTTTAGCGGCATCTTCGAAATCATGTTGATCGCTTACGGCATCTTTGTATCGGGCCTGTTTTTTCCCATTATGGGGGCACTGTTTTGGAAAAAGGTTACTAGAACGGGAGTTATAGCGAGCATTATTGCCAGTGCCGCTGTGATGATTGCATTTCTGTTTATGGACACAGATATCGATGTGGTTGTTCCGGCCAGCATTACCAGTTTCATCGTCCTGATCGCGGTCAGCCTGGCTACCTACCGCAAAGAAAAGCTTACTCCTCCGGTTTTGGAGGCTGAACGGCTGCAACAATAAATAATTGTGCCTCAAAAAGGGAGAACAAATCTTATGATTATTGATTTTGGGCTCACCCCGCCACATCCTGATTTCATGGAGCTGTATCTCAACCCGCCCAAATACCTGGAAGGCTATAAAAAGCTGTATATGGGCCAATTGAAGGATCTTTTAGCGCATAAAGATACATCTATGGATGATTTTGTCAGTTATCTAGGCAGAATAGGCATCAAGAAAGCTGTGATCAAGGCTAAAGACATTGAATCCACGTACGGCCGCAAATTACGCAACGAGGCTGTAGCCAGCCTGGTTAAACAGTATCCGGACCGCTTTATCGGCTTTGCCGGGGTAGATCCGTACAAAGGTATGGAGGCAGTAAGGGAGCTGGAATACGCGGTACGGGAACTGGGCCTGAAAGGCCTGGCCATGGAACCTTTTGAATATCATCTCAGGCCCAATGATCGCCGCTTCTACCCCCTTTACAGCAAGTGTGTAGAACTTGGCATCCCGGTCAACTTGCATTGCTCGATTAATTATTCCACCATGTCACGCATGGATTATGGCCGGCCTATTTACCTGGATGATGTGGCTGTAGATTTTCCGGAACTCACAATTATCGCCATGACTCCGGGCTGGCCCTGGGTGGGGGAACTGGTGGGCGTTGCCTGGCGCCATGCCAATGTCTATATCGAAACCGAAGCAGTGCGCCCCCGCTACATGGCCATGCCGAACACAGGGTGGTCAGAACTGGTCCATTATGGCAATACGGTGATTCAGGATAAAATTATTTTTGGATCTTCGTGGCCCCTTCTGCCCATCGAACGAACCATTGAGGAAATTCGAAATTTACCGCTTAAAGAAGAGGTTGTTCACAAATGGCTCTATAGCAATGCGGCCCGGGTGCTGGGCTTATCAGAAGAATAATCGCTAGCCGAAACAAACTCTGATAGGAGTGAAATATATGATAAATGACAGCCAGTTTGACTGGACTATCGAACCCAACTTGCGAACGCTGCTGGAGAAAGCCGTTTCCCGGTATCGCGATAAAACCTTTTTGATTATTGAAGATGGAGAAACAGTCACCTACGGGGTATTCAAGAAAGAAGTGGACAGGATTGCCGATGTATTAAAAAATCAGGGAGTATCCAAAGGCACCCTGGTAGGGGTAATGCTGCCCAATATATTGCTCTTTCCCGTGACCCTGTGTGCCTGCTATACCCTGGGCGCAGTCATGATCCCCATGAATGTAAGTTACCGCTCTGAAGATGCGCGCTATGTGCTTAACTTCTCCGAACTGCCCATAATGATTACCACTGCCCAGATTTACAGTGACACGATTTCCGGGATCAGAGAAAGCTGCCCCCATTTACAGACAGTTATCGTTGACGGGGCCCTTGAGACCAGCGACCCCTCAGTGAAAGCTTTAGCGGATCTGAAAAAGACAGACCCACCGGAGCCGGAGCCGCTAAATATCGAACCCACAGACCTGGCTACTATCCTTTTTACCTCGGGCACGACCGGCTACCCCAAAGGATGCATGCATGATCAGACTTACTGGTTATACTTAGCGCGTAAAGTGGTCAACTATGCCGGGCTAACGGAAAACGACTGCCTGCTCACCGCGCAGCCATTTTATTACATGGACCCCCAGTGGAATCTTGTGGCAGTACTGATGTCGGGATCGAAAATGGTGTTAATGAAACGGTTCAGCCCGACCCGCTTTTGGGAAAATGCCATTCGCCACAAGGCCACTTTCTGCAACGCGATCCTGCCCAACCTGCTTTACCAGGCCATGCCCCCGGATCTTAAGAACAAACACAGCTTCCGTATTATCGCCTGCACTATTCTTCCCGCCTCCCTGCAACGGGAACTGGAAGAGCGAACCGGGGTGCCCTGGAGACCCAATTTTGGCATGACCGAAACCGGCGCGGATTTAATGGTACCGGTGGAGGCGGAGCACCTGGTCGGTTCAGGCTGCATCGGCCGGGCTGTATGGGGGCGCGAAGTACGGGTGGTTGACGAAAACGACAACGATGTGCCTCCGGGTGAAGTAGGCGAGATGATACTGCGCGGCAAGGGAATAATGCAGGGGTATTATAAAAACCCCGAGGCTACCGCGGAAGCTTTCCGGGGCGGCTGGTTTCACACCGGTGATCTGGTAAGGATGGACGCCGAAGGCTGGGTTTACTTCGTAGGGCGCAAAAAGGACATGGTCCGGCGCAGTGATGAGAATATTTCGGCTGTGGAAGTAGAAAATGTGCTGGTGTCACATCCCAAAATCGAGGAAGCTGCCATGCTGCCGGTGCCTGATGATATAAGGGGAGAAGAAATCAAAGTCTATATACAACTGGTAGAAGGCGAAACCAGCGAGACCGTCCCCCCGCAAGAAATCGCCGAGTATTGCGCCAGCAGGCTTGCTCCGTACAAGGTGCCCCGCTATTACGAATATGTTGACAGTTTACCCCGCACGCCCGCTTCGGGGAAAGTGGAAAAATACAAATTAAAAGAAGCGAAGCAAGACCTGCGCCAGGGAAGCTATGATCGGATAGACGACGTATGGCGTTAGTTCATGCTTGAGCACTTAAACGGCTACTACAAATTTAAAGGGCGCTACAGGCGCCCTTTTTACTATTCATTTTGGGATGGCGAAGCGGCTAAAAAAGAAAATGTTTCATCGGGCTGATGCAGTTCATGCATAATTCTGATTTAAGATCCCCCGTTGCTTCCACCGCCGAATCAACCCAGACAAACCTGACATTCTTTTTAGGGTTCTCTAAAACTTTTTTGATAAAGTTGTTTTTCTGAACGAGAGTGCAGCTATAATGGTGGATCCTGTTTCCGGCCGTACTGTCCAGAACAATGATAAAACCTTCTTTTTTTGAAAGGACAAAGTCCAATAAATCCAGTGAATCGATCTCAAACTTTTTCACCCAATCACTCCTCAGAACATGCAGGTGCTTGATTAAGATTTCTACAAAATGCAACATCTTCCTTCTTGGCAAGGCAGCCAATTAAGAATATTTTTAGCTTGACCTTAAAGTATATCAATAATTTTAAGGCTGCCATTACTCAAAGACTTAGACGGCAACTTTTCCCAGGAGCCTGCCTTGACTTTAACCATACCCTTGTTTATAATTCAGCCAGGAAATAAATACTATAAAATGAAACGGGAGAAACGCTCGCGGGAAAGTGTTCCCGGGAGCTTTTTTTAGGAGGTTGGAAAGGCGATGCGGATAGCGCTGGCCCAGATAAACCCAACCATTGGCGCGGTTAAAGATAATACGGCTAAAATAAAAGCATATTACCATAGCGCCGCAGCGAAGGAAGCCGGCCTGGTTATCTACCCGGAGCTGGCCATAACGGGGTACCCGCCCCAGGATCTGCTACTATATCACGGGTTTATTGAACAGGTGGAAAGAATTATTAAAGAGGATCTGGCCCCACTTACGGCTACCGGTCCGGCCATGCTCCTGGGAGCACCTTTCCGGGTGGAGGGAGAGCTTTACAACACCGCCGTACAACTGGAGGACGGCCAAATCAGGGCAGTCCACAGAAAAAGCCTGCTGCCCCATTACGATGTTTTTGACGAGCAGCGCTATTTTGTCCGCTCCCCCGAACGGAAAATTGTGCCGGTAAAAGGGCTGGCCGCTGCGGTTACCGTCTGTGAAGACATGTGGAACGACCGTGATCTTCACCCCCGCCCCCTTTATGACCTGGATCCGCTGGAGGATCTGGCCGCCCAGGGCGAATTCACCTATATTATTAATCTCTCAGCCTCGCCTTACAACTTTGGCAAACAGGCCCTACGGGAAAAAGTAGCCGGCTACCTGGCTAAAAAATATAGGGCTGGTTTTCTTTATGTAAACCAGGTGGGCGGCAATGACGAGTTGATTTTTGACGGCGCCAGCCTTGTTTTTAATCATCGAGGTGAACTGCTTTACCGGGCTGCCGCTTTTGACGAAGAGCTGTTTTTTATCGAAAGTGAAGCCCTGCTGCAGCCGTCACCAGCTCCGTTGCCGCAAATAGAAGAAGATATAAGCACGATCAAGCGGGCGCTGGTCCTGGGCATCAGGGATTATGTTTTGAAAACCGGGTTCAAGCGGGTGGTTATAGGTTTAAGCGGCGGTATCGACTCAGCCCTGACTGCGGCCCTGGCTGCAGAAGCCCTGGGGCCGGCCCAAGTCCTGGGGGTACTCATGCCTTCACCATACTCCTCCGACCACAGCGTGAACGACGCCCTGGCCCTGGCCAAAAACCTGGGCCTGGAGCACCGCCTTATTTCCATTGACGGGCCTTTCCGCTCCTTTTTGCCACTATTCAACCCGGAGGGCAAACCTTCGCTGGACCTGGCTGAAGAGAACCTGCAGGCACGCATCCGGGGCAGCATCCTCATGTTTATCAGCAACCGGGAAAAACGGCTGGTCTTGACCACGGGAAACAAGTCGGAGCTGGCCGTGGGCTACTGTACCCTCTACGGGGATATGGCCGGCGGTTTGGCCGTGTTGGCTGATCTGCCCAAGACCATGGTCTACGAGATGGCCTCTTACCTGAACCGGCTGGCCGGCCGGGAAATTATACCTCATAGCACCCTGACCAAGCCGCCTTCGGCGGAACTGCGGCCCCATCAAAAAGATGAAGATTCCTTGCCGCCTTACAGCGAGCTGGATCCTATTCTAAATCTTTATATTGAGCAAAATATGTCTACGGAAAAAATCATTGAGCAAGGTTATTGCGCGGACACAGTCCACCGGGTCGCGGACCTGGTGGATCGTTCTGAATACAAGCGGCGCCAGGCGGCGCCAGGGTTAAGGGTAACCACCCGTGCTTTTGGCCTGGGACGACGCATGCCTATTGCCCGTGGTTACGATTACCGGTGAAGATAAAGGAATGGATAGAAATGGCCGGAGACTGTGTCAGTTACGAACCTGAAACATACGACGTGGCAGTCATCGGAGCGGGCCATGCGGGGTGCGAAGCAGCCCTGGCCGCGGCTCGCCTGGGTTGCCGGACGCTGCTGCTTTCTCTTAACCTGGATATGACTGCCGCCATGGCCTGCAACCCCTCCCTGGGAGGCCCGGGGAAAGGGCACCTGGTGCGGGAAATCGACGCCCTGGGAGGCGAAATGGCCCGGGTAGCCGACCAGAACCTGCTGCAGATGCGCATCCTTAACACTGGCAAAGGCCCGGCAGTACAGGCATTACGGGCCCAAATCGACAAACAGGGCTACCAGCGCTCCATGCGCCTGGCCCTGGAGCGGCAACCTAAACTGCAACTGCGAGAGGATATGGCCGAAGAGATCCTGGTGAGCGATGGGAAAGTAACCGGGGTACTGGGACGAAGCGGGGCCTACTATCCGGCGCGTACGGTTATTCTAGCGACCGGCGTCTACCTGCGCTCGGAAATTTTTCTGGGCGAACGCCATTACCGCGGTGCTCCCAATAACCTGATCCCGTCGGTGTCGCTGGCAGAAAACTTAAGCAATCTGGGATTTACCCTGGAACGCTTTAAAACCGGCACCCCACCCCGGGTTTACCGGCGCAGCATCAATTTTTCCAAACTTACTCCCGTTTACGGAGAGGCAGAAGCCCCGGGTTTTTCCATGCTCACTGCCAGGGGCCGGACCGAGCAGGTGCCATGCTGGATGACCTACACCAACCTGGACACCCACCGCATTATTCGGGAAAATCTTAACCTGGCACCCATATACAGCGGCCTGATTAAAGGGCGGGGCCCGCGCTACTGCCCTTCCATCGAGGATAAAATTGTCCGCTTTGCCGACCGGGAGCGCCATCCTATCTTCATTGAGCCGGAAGGGGCCGACACCGACGAAATGTATCTCCAGGGCATCTCCACCGGCCTGCCCCCGGAAATTCAAGAGGTTTTCCTGCGCACTATCGCCGGCCTGGAAAAAGTGGAGATCATGCGCCCGGCCTACGCGATTGAATATGATTACGCGCCGCCCACCCAGCTTAAACTCTCCCTGGAAACCAAAAGAGTAGAAGGCCTCTTTTTCGCGGGGCAGATCAACGGCACCACCGGATATGAAGAAGCAGCGGCCCAGGGGTTGATCGCGGGGATCAATGCCGCCCGCAAAGTACAGGGCAAAGAGCCGCTTTTGTTAAAACGCAGCGAAGCGTATATCGGGGTAATGATCGACGACCTGGTCACCCGGGGGGTGCAGGAGCCTTACCGCATCTTTACCTCGCGGGGAGAATACCGGCTTCTGCTGCGGCAGGACAATGCCGACATTCGCCTGACGGAAACCGGTTACCGCCTCGGCCTGGTGGGAGAGGAGCGCTATAACCTTTACCGGCAAAAAAAGAAATACATCTCCCAAGAGCTGTCCCGTTTGAGATCCATTACTTTCACTCCCGGTGGAGCCATGGACAAGCAACTGCGCCAGTGGCAGTCCGCACCCCTGCAGCACCCGGTTACCGCGGAAGAACTGCTCCGGCGGCCTGAAATCAGCTATAAGGCTTTTATGGCCTGGGAAGGGAAAGAGATTCCCCCTTTACCCCCGGGTACGCTAAGCGAGCTGGAAAACCAGATTAAGTATGCCGGCTACATCGCCAAGCAGGAGCAGGAGGTGGCGCGCCAGGCGCGCCTTTATGACAAAATTATCCCTGATGATTTTGATTATAGCAAGGCAACCAACCTTTCGGTGGAAGCCCGCACAAAACTGGAGCAGCTGCGTCCGCAGACAGTAGGCCAGGCTTCCCGGGTGGACGGGGTTACTCCCGCCGACATCTCGGTGCTGTTGCTCTACCTGGAGCGCCCCGGTGCACTGCGCGGCCGCGCCCAAAAGGGCAAAGGAGAGCGGGCCGATGAAAAAACATGATCGCCAGCCCGGATGGTATTACCGCCTCAGCACTTTCTTTCGCGAACAGTTTGGCGGTCCGGTATACAAAATCCCTCTGGACGCAGGTTTTTCCTGCCCCAACCGCGACGGGAGCATTGGCAAGGGCGGTTGCAGCTACTGTTACAACCCCGCCTTCTCCCCTGCGGCAGGGGGCCGCAGGCCGGCTTCGATTAGCGAGCAGCTTGAAAAAGGAATAGGCTCAGGACGGAAGCGCTATATCGCTTATTTCCAGGCCTACACCAGCACCTACGGACCTGTCGAACAGTTGCGGCGCCTTTATGACGAGGCGCTGAAACATCCCGCGGTAGCCGGATTGAGTGTATCTACCCGGCCTGACTGCGTCCCGGACCGGGTCCTGGACCTGCTCGAAGATTACGCCCGCCGCACCCATGTCTGGGTGGAATACGGGCTCCAGTCGGCCCATAATACTACCCTGGCCGCCATCAACCGCGGCCACACCTTTGAGCAGTTTAGCAACGCAGTGGAGAGAACCCGCGGGCGCGGCATTTTTATTTGCGCCCATGTCATCCTGGGGCTGCCGGGGGAAACGAGAGAGATGATGCTTCGGACCATGGCAGCCCTGAACCGCTGCCGCATTGATGGCATCAAGTTCCACCACCTGCAGGTAATTAAAGGCACGCCCCTCTCCGAGCAGCACTACCGGGGCGAAGTGCCTGTCTTTAACAAGTTCGACGAGTACCTGCCTCTTTTATGCGACTGCCTTGAACATATTTCGCCTACAACGGTCATCCACCGCCTTGCCGCCCGGGTAACCGATGGAGAGATGCTGGTGGCCCCCCGCTGGAACGAAAGCCCCACCCAGATTGCCTCCGCCGTGGAGGCGGAGCTTAAAAGGCGCGGCACATGGCAGGGTGTGAAAAGCGAGGCAGAGGCTGAATGAGAAAAAAGTGATATTGAGGCAGGTATTTCCTAATTTAGCGTGGAATACGTGTTACATGCATACAGCTTCGTGTTACAAAGTATGCGGCCTCAACCCCGGGCTGCATATAAAGAAAGGGGCTGCCCTTTTAGGACAGCTCCTTTTGATCAGCGGGAGTCTGCCGCCGGGGCAGCCGCAGGTTCTAGGCAGCTCCTCCCATCCCCAGGATCCGCCGGGCTTCCTGGGGTGTAGCGATATCGCGGTAATGGATGCGGGCTATTTGAACCACGCGCTCCACCAACTGGGCATTGCTTTCGGCCAGGACTCCTTTGGCGAAATAAATATTATCTTCAAAGCCGACACGGACGTGCCCTCCTAACAGCACCGCCGCTGTAGCCAGGGTCAGCTCAGCCCGCCCTACGCCTGCTACGCTCCAGGTGCTTCCCTGCGGGATGCTTTCCACAAGGTGGAGCAGGTTCTTAATGGTGGCCGGTATGCCCCCGGGTACGCCCATGACAAAGTCAAAGTGCAGGGGCTCTTTAAGCAGGCCCCGTTTGACCAACTGCAGGGCGTTGTTGATCATGCCCACATCAAATACTTCTATTTCCGGTTTAACCCCGTGCTCCTGCATGGCCCGGGCAAACTGTTCCAGGTAAGCCGGCGGGTTTAAGAAAACGTTGTTTCCAAAATTGACGCTGCCAGTTGATAGAGAAGCCATCTCCGGCTTCAGGTAGACCGGCTGGAGCCGTTCTTCGGCGCTCATGCCCACGGCTCCCCCCGTGGATACCTGGATGATGATATCGCATTTTTCCTTAATTCGCTCTATCGTTTCTTTATAAACGGCGCCGTCCTGGGTGGGGGTGCCGTCAGCATGGCGCACGTGGAGATGAACAATAGATGCTCCCGCCTCGTAACATTCATAAGCCGCCTGTGCTATTTCCGCCGGGGTGATCGGCAGGTTGGGATTATCGGCGCGGGTTACCTCCGCCCCGGTCAGGGCGGCGGTAATGATTAACTTCTCCATTATCGGAGCCTCCTTCTGTTGATTCTATGAACGCCGGGTTTTACGCTGGCACTCTTTGGGGACCACGCAGGTGCCGCTGGCCCGGGCTACCAGGACCGGTTTTTCCAGAACATCAAAAGCAGAGGGGCAGTGCTCAATTTTGGCGCTGGTAATAATTTTGTAGGCCTCAAACTGCATATGGCGTGATGTGTTTCCCACCCGGTCGATCCAGCCGTTTACCTCCAGGTAGTCGCCGCCGTATACCGGGGCTTTGAACTCTACGGAGTCGTAAGCCGCAAAAAGACCCTCGTCGCCGTCATGACGAATCAGCAACTCTGTAGCAACATCGCCAAACAGTTGCAACACCCGGGCGCCGTCGACCAGTTGCCCGGCATAGTGGACATCTTTTTCGCTGATACGCAATCTAAGCGTCACTTTTTCCATCCAATCTTCACCCTTTCTTTAGCACTTGGAGCCGACGCCGGTTCAAACATACAGCTCTTCAAAAATTTTGCGCAAGACCGGGCTTTCCCGCATAATCTGCAGGGAGATGGCGGCATGACCCCTGGTATAGCCGTTGCCCACGATCATGGTCACATCTTTCCCTACACCTTCCGCCCCCAGGGCGGCGGCAGTAAAGCTGGTGGCCATGCTAAAGAAGTAAACAGTGCCCCCGTCCCGGGTGGCCAGGATCGAAGCCAGCTCGGTATGGGGGATATTAACACAGTTGATCGTCACATCGGCCAGCCGCCCCCCGTTGACTTCTTTAACTTTTTCCATCACAGTCATGGCGTCGGTAGCGTCGGCCAGGATTACGGCATCGCAGTAGCCGGTAGACTCCGCCCGCTTCTTGCTGGCTTCCCGGGGGGCGATACCGATCACTTTGCCGGTAATACCGGCCCGCTTGCGGGCTTCATGAAGACAGAGCAACCCCGACTTTCCACCGGCACCGATGACTACTACGCTATCGCCGGGGCGGACCAGTTTGGCCGTCTGGGCTGCCGCCCCGGCCACATCCAGCACAGCCAGGGAAAGGGTATCAGGCAGATCGTCAGGCAGAACCGCGTAAATGCCACTTTCAAACAGGATGGCCTTTCCTTCAATCTCCACCTGGTCGATCTCTTTATGAATCTTCTTAATCCGGTCAATCTGGAGGGGCGTCAGGGAAAGGGAAACCAGGGTGGCCAGGCGCTGCCCTACCTTTAAGGGGCTTTTCCCTTCCAGGGCTGGTCCGATTTGCGCGACCCGGCCAATAAGCATTCCCCCGGAACCGGTAACCGGGTTGTGCATTTTCCCCCTTTCCGCCACTATGCTCATAATTTTTTCAGCAATACGCGCCTCGTCGCCGGCCGCTTCTTCCTCGATCTGGGTGAAGCTGGCAGAGTCGATATTAAGCACATCCACATCAATTAATACTTCGTTATCATAAATCTCCATCCGGTTGTCGATCTTCCAGGCGGGCTGGGGCAGCAGCCCTTTTGGTTCAATCACCCTGTGAGTCCCATAGGGGCAACCTTTGTGCATGAGCCTGACCTCCTTGTTTATTAACTCCAGTTTGTCAACTCCAGACGCTACTATCCCTGCAATGTATTTCAGGTTACCGTTTAAAACCCTGCGTTCACTGTGGCAGAAAATCTTATACAAAGCGTATAAGAGCTCCGCTAAAGGCTCCCGCCAGCTAGCTTTCCCAAAATAAAACTTCTTCAGGCAGGGATATACAGAATTATGCAGAATGTAAACTTTATTAATGACCCGGAGGAGTTTTTAATGGTAGATTACTATGCTTCATGCCCCTATTGCGGAAAAACCCTTGATGCCGGTGCGACTTTCTGCTCCCGTTGTGGGAAAAATATCGCTTCAGCAGGGAGTACTTCAGTAACCACATCCCAACACTATCAAGCGGCGGGAACACCGCCCGACGTGGAGAACTACCTGGTCTGGGCCATCCTGGCCACTATTTTTTGCTGCTTGCCCTTCGGCGTCGTAGCCATTGTTTATGCTGCCCAGGCAAACAGCGCTCTGATGGCGGGTAATTATGAACTGGCTGTTAAAAATGCTGAAAATGCCCGTAAATGGTGTTGGGTTGCTTTCTGGGTCGGCCTGGCAGCAGGGCTGATTTACGTTCTGCTTGTCTTTGTTAGTACCTGTGCTGCGACATTTTAGTAAAGAGGTTTTGGAACTGCTGAAACCGTTTATCCTCCCTTCCGCCCCCCGTACCCGGTGTGAGCGCCGGGCCGGTCTGGCGGTTACAGTCGCTGCCGTGCTGCTGCTGGTCTATTTGTTGACCTATGACCCTCAGGAGCCGCTGATTCAAACTCCTCCGTGCTTGTTTAGAACAATCACCGGCCTGTTCTGCCCGGGCTGTGGCACCCGCAGCGCCTTGATCCAGTTAGCCCGGGGAAATCTTTATGCTGCCTGGAGGCTGAACCCCCTGGCCATACTCACTGTACCGCTGGGCATTTATTTTGTTATCTCCCAGGCCTATATCGCCTTTACCGGCCGCTCGCTGCCCCGCCTTTTCCTGCCACCCTTCTGGATCTGGGCTCTCTTCATTTTAATACTGCTTTACGGGGTTGCGCGTAATCTCCCCTTTTACCCTTTTACCCTGATCCGTCCGACAATTGTTTAACACCTTGCTCGAAAAGTAAACTCCCGGTATAATAGCTTCAGAACATGTGTTCAGAGAGGCCGCGGCCAAGCAGCCTCCACCTCCGGGTAGGATTATGACCCCATGCGGCGAATATTTTATGATTAAAACAATGATGCAAGGAGCCGGAGCATGTCCAATCTAAGCAAACTGCTGGAGCGATGGAAGGAAGACCCCTCTTTCATGGCCAATGTCACCCGCTGGGAAGTGCTGCCGGCGACGGAGGGCTCCTACCGTGCATTCCCTGAATTCCTGGACCGGCGGCTGGGCGAAGCGCTGCAAAAACGGGGCATTGATAATCTCTACAGCCACCAGGCCGCAGCGTTAGAAGCGGTCCAGCGGGGAGAAAACGTGGTAGTGGTGACCCCGACCGCTTCAGGCAAAACCCTCTGCTATAACCTGCCGGTAGTTAACGCCGTGCTAAACGACCCGCAAAGCCGCGCCCTTTACCTCTTTCCGACCAAGGCCCTCTCCCAGGATCAGGTGGCGGAGCTGCGCGAACTGGCAGGCTGCCTGGAACTGGAGTTGAACGCTTTCACCTACGACGGGGACACCGAGCCGGGGGTGCGCCAGGCCATCCGCAGGAGCGGCCATATTGTGGTAACCAACCCGGATATGCTGCATGGCGGCATCCTGCCCCACCACACCAAGTGGGTTAAGTTGTTTCAAAACCTGCGCTATATCGTCATCGATGAAATGCACCAGTATCGCGGCGTTTTTGGCAGCCACGTAGCCAACGTCATCCGCAGGCTGAAACGGATCTGCCGCTTTTACGGCTCCAAACCGCTCTTTATTCTCTGTTCGGCCACCATTGCCAATCCGGCGGAGCTGGCCCGTTTGCTCATCGAAGAACCGGTTACCGCGATCACGGAAAGCGGTGCTCCCAGGGTGGAAAAACATTTTATCTTTTACAACCCACCGGTAGTGAACCCGGAGCTGGGCTTGCGGCGCAGTGCCCTGCTGGAAACGCGGCGCCTGGCAGCGGAGTTATTTAAAGGAAACATTCAGACCATCATCTTTACCCGCAGCCGTATCGCCGTGGAGGTGCTGCTGACTTACCTGAGGCAGGGTTTGCGCTCCAGACCGGGTGAAGACAGCGGCATCCGCGGCTACCGCGGCGGCTATTTGCCCCGGGAACGCCGGGCCATTGAAGAGGGTCTGCGGCGCGGCACAGTTAAAGCGGTGGTCAGCACTAACGCCCTGGAACTGGGTATCGATATCGGCCAGTTGGAAGCATGTATTATTACCGGTTATCCGGGCACCGTGGCCAGCACCTGGCAGCAGGCGGGGCGGGCCGGCAGGCGCGGCGGGGTTTCCCTGGCTCTGCTGGTGGCCAACAGCGAACCGCTGAATCAATACGTGGTCGCCAATCCCGACTATTTTTTCGGCCGCAGCCCGGAACGGGCCCTGGCCGATCCCAACAACCTGATTATTCTCACCAACCATGTCCGCTGCGCCGCCTTTGAGCTGCCCTTTAACGAGGGAGAGCCATTCGGCGGCGCAGCGATAGGGGAAATCCTGCAGTTTTTAGAGGAGGAACAGGTCCTCTACCACAGTGAAGGACGCTATCACTGGATGGAAGACGCCTATCCGGCCGAAGAAATCAGCCTGCGTAGCGCTACCCGGGAAAACGTGATCATTATTGATATTACCGATCCCCAGCCCATCGTAATCGGCGAAGTAGACCGCTTCAGCGCCCCGATGCTGGTCCATGAAGAAGCCATCTACATGCATGGCGGCCAGCAATACCAGGTGGAGAAGCTCGACTTTGCCGAAAAGAAAGCGTACGTGCGCCGGGTAGAAGTAAACTACTTTACTGATGCCAACCTGGCCGTGGATCTAAAGGTACTTGATATCTTCGCCGAGGATAACACTCTGATCAAGCGGGCCTGGGGCGAGGTGCGTATTAACGCCCTGGTGTCCATGTTTAAAAAAATTCGTTTCCACACCCATGAAAACCTGGGCTACGGCCCGGTGGACCTGCCGGAGACGGAGATGCATACCACCGCTTTCTGGCTGGCCTTCCCTCCCGAAAGCCTGGGTGGCATGCCCCCCGCGGCGGTGGAAGAAGGCCTGATCGGTTTGGCCAACCTGGCCCCGCAGGTGGCTTCCTTCTTTCTCATGGGGGATCCCCGGGATCTGCGGGCAGTCTGCCAGGTGCGGGCTCCTTTTACCGGACTGCCGACCCTGTTTCTCTACGACAATTTCCCGGGAGGAGTCGGCTACAGCCAGGAACTTTACCGGATCTACCGCGAAATCTTCCGGGCCGCCCGGGAAGTAATCACCCGCTGCGGCTGCAGCAGCGGCTGCCCCTCCTGTATCGGGCCATCGCACCAGGTCGGGGAATCGGGCAAGGTAAACGCGCTGCAGCTACTGGAGGTTATCTTAAAATGAGCGGTGAAATCCGCTCCCGCCTGGAGAGGCTGCGCCGCTCGGGGGAGTTGCATGGTGCAGGCCAGGCCGGGACCAAATCGCTGCAACCCCGCCAGGGCTTCCTCTTCCCCGGGGAAGAGGAAGAGCATGATCTTGGCGTGGGGCGCTGCTACTTGAGGGAGTTGAAAATCCCCCTGGGGCAAAGTCACGGCCGCGGCCGCCTGGCGGAGGCGCTGCACTGTCGCGGTGAGGCCCTGAGCCTGCTGGACAAAACCCGGGACTGGCACGGCTTTCAGGCCGCCGGAGCCCTGTTTTTAGACACTGAAACTACCGGCCTTTCCGGGGGCACCGGCACCTGGGTTTTTTTAATCGGCCTGGGCTGGTTTGAAAACGATTCCTTTATCTTAAGACAGTATTTCCTGCGGCATCCTGTCGAAGAGCGGGCCATGCTGACCCATTTCACCAATACGGCATCACGCTTCGATACCCTGGTTACATTCAATGGCCGCGCTTTTGACCTGCCCCTGATCCAGTCCCGCCAGGTTTTAGCCGGCCTGGCGCGGTGCACCGAACCGAAACGGCACCTGGACCTGCTGTACTGCTCCCGCCGCCTCTGGAAGGAGCGCCTGCCCTCCTGTAGTCTCCGCTCCCTGGAGGAGTCGATTCTGGGCTTAAAACGTTACGGGGATATCCCCGGGGAAGAGATCCCCGCCGTCTACTTCAACTACCTGCGCCGCGGTGAAACTGCGCGGCTAAAACAGGTGTTTCAGCACAACGTCCTCGATATTCTCTCCATGGTAACCCTGCTGGTGCGGGTGATACGGGCCGCAGCAGGGGAAGCGGTGGAGCATCCCGCCGATTTCTACTCCCTGGGCAAACTTCACCTGGAAGCAGGTGAAACGGAACGCGCTGCCCGCTGCTTCGCCCAGTCCATGCAGTGCGGAGACGAGAGGCTGGCGCAGGCAGCCCTGCAACAAATGGCCGCGATACATAAAAAGCAGGGCCGCTGGCAGGAAGCAACAAAGCTGTGGCATGAGTTAATCAGGCGGCGTCCCTATGATTTATCCCCCTACGTGGAACTGGCCAAGTACTACGAGCACCAGGCTAAAGAGTATGAAGCTGCCCTGGAATCAGCCACCCAGGCCCTTTCCCGCGCCCGGCAAAGGCGCGGGCCTGCTTCAGGCGAGCTAAGCCTGCCCGCCCTGCAGCACCGCCTGACCCGGCTGCGGCGAAAATTGGGACAATAGACTGCCAGGGATCGGATTGTTCTTCTACCTTCGTCGTGCATGTTCTGGACAAAGTGGCAAATATTAACTCATATACTATAATTTTCTTACCTAATGCTGTTGTCAAAGGATGGGATCAATTGTCCGGCATTGAAGAAACCCGGCGCCAGGTTAAACGGGGTGAAAAAGCGCAGCGGTGGCTGGCCGTGCTTGCGGCAGTATTGCTTGCCGCTTCGCTGCTGGCGGGATTCAACCACTCCCCCTTCTTCTTTTTGGGGACGCTGGCGGCGCTGCCTGCAGCTGCCGCGGCAGCATGGGTATACTATCGGCTGAAGGGGCTCAAGGCGCTGCTCATGCTGCGCGAGCGCTGGGGCGGCAGGGTCAAAAAGGAGCGGGATTTTGCCATAATTGCATCGCTGTTCGATCACCTGCAAACATCTGCGGAAGACACGGCGGTTGTGGATGAGCAGACCTGGCGCGACCTGAACCTGGATCAGGTTTATGCCTTAATGGACCGCACTTTCACCGCCGAAGGCCAGGCTGTCCTCTACCGGATCCTGAGAAGCCCCTGTTTAACCCTGGCACCGCTTCAAGATCGCGCCGCGGTGATTAAACTCTTCCAGGAAGACACCCCTTTCCGTGAAAAGATTCAGCTGGCCCTGCTGCACCTGGAAGGGCGAAGCGAGAAAGATTCCACGGGCCTGCTGTGGGGAGACCTGCCGCAGCCCTCTCCCGCAGCGCCGCTGTATCATCTTTTAGCCCTGGCTGCCCTGCTTTCTCTGCTTAGCCCGCTGTTTCTAGGGCCGCAGGGGCTGGCGCTGATTATGGGTATGTTTGGGCTGAATATTTATGTGCACCACCGCGTCAGCAAAACCATCGCGCACAGGCTGCCCGCGGTCTCCAGCCTGGCTGCCTTGCTCCGGACAGCCCTAAAGCTTTCACGGCTGGAAAGAAGGCCGGAGCTGCGGGAGAGGCAGGATCAGCTCCAGCAAGCCGCGTCTGCCTGCCGGCCAATCTTGAAAAAAATCAGGTTTCTTCATCCCCGGCTTTTCGTTTCAGACCTGGATCTGATCTACGATTATTTCAAGTATTTTTTTCTGCTGGAAGTGCGGGGTTTTTAAAGCGCCCTCGGGGCAATCCGCAGCCAGATAGACTTCCTGCGGCAGATTTACCTGATTATCGGCGAGCTGGACGCCCTGCAGTCGGCAGCCTCGTTCAGGAAAAGCCTGCCCGGTTATGCCGAGCCGGATCTGTCTACCGGTAATACTCCTTTTATCGCGGTGACGGAGATGCGCCATCCCCTGCTGAAGGATGCCGTAGCCAACTCCATCACCATGGACCGGCAGGGTGTCCTGATCACGGGGTCCAACATGTCCGGTAAATCGACCTTCCTCAGAACCTTGGGGTTAACTGCCCTGCTGGCCCAGACCATCTATACCTGCCCGGCGTCGTCCTACCGGGGCGGCTTTTTCCGGGTAGCCACTTCGATCAGCCGTGAAGACAGCCTTATGGAAGGAAAAAGTTTCTATTTCCGGGAGGCAGAAAGGCTGCTGAAGCTGATCAACACAGCCGCAGCTAGAACGGATGCACCTGCCCTCTGTATCATTGACGAGCTCCTCTCGGGCACAAACTACATCGAACGGCTGGCCGCATCGGAAGCAATATTAAACTACCTGGCCAGCCAAAACGCCCTGGTCATCGTGGCCACCCACGACCTGGACCTGGCTGAAAAGCTGCAAGGATTATATCGCTGCTGCCACTTTACCGATCAGGTCGGACCCGATGGCTTGCACTTTGACTACAAGCTCAAGGATGGGCTTGCCGCTACCCGCAACGCGATCAGGCTGCTGGCCTACCTCGGCTACCCCCGGGAGATCATCGCGCAGGCCGGCCTGCAAGCGGAGCAATTCGTTAAAAAGGAGAAATAAAGGTGATCGGTTATCGCAAAATTATTCGGATCATGACCGTGGTGGTGTTTGTTTACTTCGTCCTGAACCTGCTGGTGCTGCGGGATACGCCTTATCCGGTGCTGAAGCAGATCCTGAACATTGTCTTTATCCTGACCGCATTCGTGCTGTTTCTGCTGCTGCTGTTAAATCGCTACAGGCCGTAGCTAAAACTTCATCCAATCAAAAAACAACCTTTCTCCTGGCCAATGCGGGAAAGGTTGTTAAGTTTCAGGCGACAGTTAAAGCTATTCCGCCGGCTGGAACCACAGGCCGGCAACGCGGTTGTCGCCATCAAAGACTACCCGGATATTAAGCTGCATTTCGGCGAACTCGGTGATCACATTCACCGCTGCATAGTCATCACCTTGTTCAACCCGCTTCTCCAGCTCGCCCTTGTATGGGCCCGCCTGCTGCAACAGCTGTTCCCAGGCTTGCTTCAGCTTTCGTTCCGGCATGGCTTTTTTCATCTGGGCGTTAAAGAAAGCGGCAGCGCTGCTGTAATCTTCATCGACCAGGTTGTCAATAAATTCTTCGGCGAGATCGGTGATTTCACCCTCCAGCGGAGGGCCGACCTCGGGTTCACCGCTGCAGGAAGCACCGTAGAGCGCCACCAGGGGCAGCAGCGCCAGCAACACGATCACCCGCTTCTTAACCATGGAGGCTCCCCCTTTTCCTGCTTAAAATTCTTACAGTCCAAAAAGAACAAGCTCCTCATCAGCCCAACAACATATTTCCGCCATATACTACTGGCCACATTATAACATAATCGAAACAGGCCTGCCCGGCAGGGCGGGGCATCTTTTTTCCGTGAAAGTGCATGACTGCCGCATACGGAGACAAACTAAAACTGATCCATTAATCTTAAAAGAGGTGCCCCCGTGCAGCGTTTTTCAACCCTGGTAACACTGGTTTTATTTATGTTTATGCTCAGTTGGGTAGCCCAGGCTTTCCAGCAGGATCTTCCGCCGTTTCGCCCAACCCCGCGGAACGAAGCTTTGGAGTTTGAGCAACTCCAAAACGAACCAGAGCAATTATCAGAACGGATGACTCTGCCCTACCGGAACGGAAACGACCGGCCGGAGCCGGAGGCACCGCCCCCGCAGATCTTACCAACAAAACCGGCAAGCAATAAATCCAGGCCAATGGAGCCGTTACCCGGAAGCGAACCGGAAATATTTATTTCCGGCTCAGACCCGGACAGTATTCATTTCCTGTTGCTGGGGCGGACCTGGGACTGCAAAACAGTAGATTTTTTAATGATCGTCACCTTGCATCACGGCAGCCATTCAATCCTTACCGCAGTGGACCCGGCCCTAGCCTATGATTTTAACGGGCTTACCATTCCCGCTGCGTCAATACTGCAGCATGGCGGTACATACGACGATTTGATCCGCGCCGCTACGGTTATTACCGGACTAAAGCCCCAGTTTTATATCGATTTAAATATTCACGGCTTCATGGAAATGCTGGAATTGCTCGGGGGAATTGATCAAAATGTATACAGGACCCTGGTCCATACGGAAAGCCAAATAGCAATAAATGCCGGTGATCTGGACGGAGCTGAGCTCTTAAGCCTGCTGAAGGATCCGGAAATCAATGTTAAGGACAAGGAAAAACTGATCATCGCGCTGCTTATTACGGCCAGGGATATCCAACACACTACCCTTGGTTTGAAGCTGTTATGGACCGGATATTGTAATATCAATACAAATTTGAGGCTGAGCGACCTGCTGGAATTACGCCGCGTTACCCAGGAAATCTCACCGACCCGGGTTATTTTGAGAGAAATCAGGGCTTCCGGATAACAGCAGCCAGATTTGCTTCATAAATAATTCTTCCCACGAGAATTTTATCGGTCATTTTATGCCCCAATTCGCGGCTAAACCGCATCTCCGGGTTGAGAAGTTCGCGTTGAAGTGGTAAGATAAAGCGGGATTGTTGGCAGTTTTTTTTGGATTTATTTTAAATTTCAGAAATAGGAGGTTGCACGATGAGAAAAACAGATACTTTAGACGGCAATACCGCGGCAGCATATGTAGCGTATGCTTTAAGCGATGTTGCCGCCATTTATCCAATCACTCCCTCTTCGCCCATGGCCGAAATATGCGATGACTGGGCCGCTTACGGTAAAAAAAATATTTTTGGACAGGTGATGAAAATCACAACCATGCAGTCGGAGGCAGGCGCGGCAGGGGCGGTGCACGGCTCCCTGGTCACAGGTGCTCTAACGACAACCTTTACCGCTTCCCAGGGCCTGCTGCTGATGATTCCCAATATGTACAAAATCTCAGGGGAGCTGTTGCCGACCGTATTTCATGTATCGGCCCGCGCCCTTTCCACTCATGCCCTCTCCATATTTGGGGATCATTCCGATGTCATGGCGGCCCGGCAAACCGGTTTTGCCATGCTGGCCTCGGCTTCCGTCCAGGAAGTAATGGACCTGGGACTGGCTGCTCACCTGAGCACGCTTAAAGCGCGCGTACCGTTCATTCACTTTTTTGATGGTTTCCGTACCTCTCACGAAGTCCAGAAGATTGAATTAATCGATTACGAAGATATAAAAAAAGTAGTTGATTGGGAAGCCATTGCCGCTTTCAGGCAGCGGGCCTTAAACCCCATGCGCCCTCACATGCGGGGTACCGCCCAGAACCCGGACATTTACTTCCAGAATCGGGAAGCGGCCAATAATTTCTACCGTGCCGTGCCGGGCATTGTAGAACAGGTCTTGGAACAAATCTATCAAATCACCGGAAGGCGCTACAACCTCTTTGATTATGCCGGGGCCCCTGACGCCGAAAACGTTATCGTCTGCATGGGCTCCGCCTGCGACACCGTGGAGGAAACAGTAAATTACCTCAACCGCCGGGGTGCCAAAGTAGGCCTGGTCAAGGTCAGGCTCTTCCGCCCGTTTTCGGCCGAACACTTTGTCGCAGCGCTGCCTGAAACCTGCCGGCGCATTGCTGTCCTTGATCGGACCAAGGAACCGGGAGCACCGGGAGAGCCGCTTTACCAGGACGTCTGCACGGCTCTTTTGGAGCAGCAGCGCCAGCTAACAGTTGTCGGGGGTCGTTACGGCCTGGGCTCCAAAGAGTTCTCACCTTCCATGGCTGTAGCGGTGTTTGACAATCTCAAGGCAGAACAGCCGAAAAATCATTTTACCGTGGGCATTACTGACGATGTCAGCCACACCTCCCTGGAAGTAAAGGAAACTGTGGACACCAGCCCTGAAGGAGTGATCCACTGCAAATTCTATGGGCTCGGTTCTGACGGTACCGTGGGAGCCAATAAGAACAGCATTATCATCATCGGCAACAATACCGATCTTTATGCCCAGGGTTACTTTGTCTATGACTCCAAGAAATCCGGGGGCATTACCGTATCGCACCTGCGCTTTGGCCCGAAGCCGATAAAAGCACCATACCTGATTGATCAACCGGACTTTGTGGCCTGCCACAACCCGTCGTATGTCGCCCGCTATGACATGCTGGCCGGGATTAAAGAGGGAGGCATTTTCCTGCTCAACTCCAGCTGGAGCGTAGCAGAGATGGAGCAGCGCCTTCCGGCGTCAATGAAGCGAACCATTGCCCGTAAAAAAATCAAATTTTACAATATTGACGCTATTAAAATTGCGGAAGAGCTGGGACTGGGCAGCCGCATCAATATAATCATGCAAGCGGCCTTCTTTAAGGTAACCGGGGTTATTGACACAGAACTGGCCTGTGAGCAAATCGAAAAAATGATTAAAAAATCCTACGGTAAAAAAGGAGCCAAAGTTGTAGAGAAGAACGTTGCCGCTATGAAAAAGGGAATGGAAGCCCTTGAAGAAATACACTATCCGGCCGCGTGGGCGGAGGCAACTGAAGGCGCTGTCTTCACCCCCGAGGAGGCGCCGGAAAAAGTAAGGAAAGTAATCTACCCGATGATTGAACTGAAAGGCGATGAACTGCCGGTCAGCGCTTTTAACCCGGATGGCACGGTCGATACCGGAACTACCAAGTATGAGAAGCGGGGTATCGCCGTAAATGTTCCTGTGTGGGTGCCGGATCACTGCATCCAGTGCAACCAGTGCTCTTTTGTCTGCCCCCATGCCGCCATTCGGCCGTACCTGGCCCGGCCCGAAGACCTGGCTGAAGCGCCGCAGGGCTTTGAGATGAAACAAGCCAGCGGCAAAGAACTGGCCGGGTTCAGTTACCGCATCCAGGTATCGCCCCTGGATTGCACGGGCTGCGGCAATTGTGCCGACATCTGTCCGGCCAAGCAGCCTGCCCTGGTGATGAAACCCCTGGATGAGGTCAGGGAAGTGGAGGACGCCAATTTCCGCTTCGCGGAAAAACTGCCCGAACTTAAACCCAACGTGCCCGTGCATACAGTGAAGGGAAGCCAGTTCCGCAAACCGTTGTTCGAATATTCGGGAGCCTGCGCCGGCTGCGGGGAAACGCCATATCTCAAGGTGATTACCCAGCTGTTTGGTGAAAGAATGCTCATTGCCAACGCTACGGGCTGTTCTTCGATCTACGGCAGCAACGCCCCCACAGCACCTTATACTTTCAACAGCAAGGGGCGCGGTCCGGCCTGGGCCAGTTCCCTTTTTGAAGACAACGCGGAGTACGGCTACGGGTACTTTCTCGGGGTGACCCAACAGCGCGACCGGCTGTCAACGCTGGTGCAAAAGGCGCTTGAGCAGGACCTGCCGGAAACGCTGCGGCAGGAATTGCAAAAGTGGCTTGAAGTTAAAGACCAGGGAGAAGCTTCCCTGGAAGCTGCCGACCGGATCACCCCGCTCTTAGAGAAGGCGGTTAAAGAAGCGCAAGGAGAAACCAGGGCGCTGCTGGAGCAGATCCTGGAAACGGCGGATCTTCTGCCAAAGCGCTCGATCTGGATTATCGGCGGAGATGGATGGGCCTACGACATCGGTTACGGGGGTCTGGATCATGTCATCTCCACCGGAGCGGACGTAAACCTGCTGGTGCTGGATACCGAAGTATATTCCAATACGGGAGGGCAATCTTCCAAATCGACACCAACTGCGGCCATCGCCAGGTTCGCGGCGTCGGGTAAAGAAACGCGCAAAAAAGACCTGGGCATGATGGCTATAGTCTACGGGACCGTCTATGTTGCTTCTGTAAGCATGGGTGCGAATAAAAATCAGCTCATGAAAGCGCTGGTGGAAGCGGAAAGCTATCCCGGACCGTCACTAATCCTGGCCTATTCACCCTGTATCAATCACGGTATCAATATGAGCCTGAGCCAGCGGGAAGAAAAACTGGCGGTGGAGAGCGGTTACTGGCCGCTGTACCGCTATAATCCTCTTCTTGCCGCGGAAGGGAAAAACCCCTTTATCCTGGATTCCAAGGAGCCGACAGAGGATTTGCGCAACTTTATGATGAACGAAGTACGCTTCCGCGCCCTGATGAACGAATTCCCGGATCGAGCCGAGAATCTGTTCCAAAAAGCGGAACAAGTGGCCAAAGAGCGACTGGAGTTTTATCGCAAATTGGCCCAACTCTAATAATTAAGGTTAAAAATTTTCCGGGGCGGCTGATGCCGCCCCTTTTTATATTTTATGAACTAAAGCTGCTGATGCTTCCTGCCACCCGTTTCCTTTACTTTCAAAAGTATCTCCTCCGCAGAGAGGCGCGGGCGGGGCGGCGGCGCTTCGTCAGGATAGCCGACCGGCAGCAGGGCCACTACTTCAATTTCGGGCGGCAATCCTAAGACTTCCTTGACCATGGCAGGGTTAAACAGGCGGACCCAGCAACTGCCCAGCCCCAGGGCCGCGGCCTGTAAAACCATATGTTCCACGGCTATGCCCAAATCAAGGTAGGCCGTAGCGGGGATAACCACGTCATCGATTTTTTCCGGCATTTTACGGTTGTAAATATAGCCGGCGGCTTCACGGGAAACCACTCCGGCATCGACCAGTTCACCCATACGCTGTTCTACAACTTTGCGGATGAAGGCACTCTTGTCCAGGCAGCAGACAAACACAGCCGGTGCCGCCGTGACAAAAGGCTGAACTACGGCCCCGGAAATTTTCTCCCGCTCTTCTTTCTCTGTGAGAAGCAAAAAACGCCAGGACTGCCGGTTTGTTCCCGAAGGCGCCAACCGGGCCCCCTCCAGGATTAAGGCCAGATCTTCCGGTGAAACCGGCCGATCTTGAAACTTGCGAATAGAACGGCGATTGTCAATTATTTCATGCAACTCCATAATCGTCCTCCTTCATCACCTGGACTGTGGCAGGAGTCTCCAGCATACCAATATTTTATTACCTTCCTGATCGCCAACCGCGGCCAAATTTGCTAAAAAAACCGCCGCGCATTTTTTTTAGCACCGGTCCGGAAAGAGTTTGCCGGCAAGCTTCGTAACCCCGCTCAATCAGCAAAGAGCCTTGGCTCACATCCCAGGCCGAGATACCATTAAGGGCCGGCTTTACTAACAAATCGGCATAGCTATGGCAGGCCCGCCGCTGATTCCACTGAATAATCTCGTAGGCTTGGATCAATACTTCAAAAATATTTTGTGGTGCTTCCGTCAACTTTTTTTCCGCAGCGTTGACATCCACTGCGACAACCATGTCCATGCCTTTTTCTTTCAAAAGCCTGGCCGGGACATTGTCGAGGACACCCCCGTCAACCAAAAGCCGGCCATTTGTTTTTACCGGAGTAAAAATGCCGGGAATAGCGCAGCTGGCCCGGATCGCAACTGCCACCAGGCCGCTGTCTAGAATTACCTCTTCACCCTTTAGCAGGTCCACCGCATTGATGAGAAGCGGTATCTTTAATTCAGAAAAATTAATATCACCGATATAACTTTTAATTAATTTTTCCAGCAAAGTTGAGTCAACCAGACCATAGCGCGGCAGAGTCAGCTTAAAGAGATCTTTCCAGGAAAAAGACAAGGCGATCTTTTCTATATCGTCCAGGGGAATACCGGCACAATAAAGGCCGGCTATAATACTGCCGGCGCTGGTGCCCGCCAGACAGGAAAGTTTAATATGCTGCTCTTCCAGGTACTTTAAAACGCCGATATGGGCTATGCCCCGGGCCACACCGCCACTCAAGGCCAGGCCAATTTTCATGGTAAGCGGACCCTTTCATGCCTGTTTGCTGGAACCTTATTCTATATTTTGCGCAAAAATTCCTTCCAACAAACTAACCGGGTAGATGTGGCCTCTGGGAACTAAAACTCCAGATCAAGCATCTTGCAGACATGTTCAATACGATTACAAACGCTCACTTTATCAGAACCGGCAAAAAGTAAGCCTACAGCCTGATTGCTATCATTAACCAGCAGAGAGCCGCTGTCACCCGGGCGGGATACCGCGGTGGTAATCAACTGGTCCACGAAATAAACCTGCTCACCCGGAGCCATGGTAATAAAAAGGCTGACATCTTCCGCGATAACCTTGCCCTTGACCAGGCCGCTGGTCCTGCCGCTGAAGGCAACCTTGTGGCCAACAGAAACCTCAGCGGTGCCGCTTACCGGTCCCAACCCCAGGATCTGCCCGCTCAGTTCGTCTTCGTTTAGCGGCTCCGCCACCGCGGCATCAACCAGGTTACCCCGTTCATTAGCCCTTAGCAGGCTGACCCGGTACTGCGGCGCAAAAAGAGAAATGACTTTATTGAGCGCATTTTCCCATAACCCAGCCGTGGCGCACTGTGAACGCTGGTACGTTTTATGCAAGGGCACAAATCGCTTTAACGTGGCAATAGTATCCCTGTTTTTGGTGCCTCCGTCGTATGCTCCAGGTTGTAATATCGCGTCTCCCACAGCAGCTCTACCATCGTTTCCCGAGCTGGAATTGGCCAAAACATGATTATTGGAAAGAATCAGGCGCCGGCCGGTTCGTTTATCTTTGACCACCGCACCCAGTGTCCCCGCGGTAATGCGGTAGTGGCCGATACTGACACCCCCGGGCGCAGGGCGGTAACGCAGGAAGCGATTCATAGAACCGCCAGCCCGGTCAAAAGGCTGTTCTTCCTCTTCATCCTCCAGAAAGCGAACTTCGCCGATTTCAAGAACATCTACTACCTGCCCCCTCAACGAGCGCGGGACTAAAGCATCACCCGGCAGTTCGTCCTTTGGCTTTTTTTCCGTTACCAGGACTACGATAGCCTCGTCTCCTGTTGTTCGGCCATCCTTATGACGGAAACCCTTACCCACACCGATGACATTGGGTTTACTCAATAAATCCTGCCTGCACTTTTTGCTGAGCTTTATTTTGTTCTTCATTGTCCAACCCTCACTTTCAGCAACACCTGATAATTCAGACTATGCACAAGCAGGACTTTCGGTTCATCATATGAAGCAAGGCGCCCGGCCTGCGCTTGCCGGGCGCCTGAATTTCTTAGAATTCTACCAGGGTCTCGACTTCCCGGGATACCACCTGGGCTCTTACCGCTTCTGCCAAAGCGCCTCCGGAAGTGCTGAAAATATTCCGTCCCAGAATATTGGTCATAACAGTCTCCACTTCTGCCGCCAGCAAATCTTCACGGGCGTCGGCAACAGATACGGTGACATTACGGCCATCCGTGTTACGAAAAACCATTTGCAAAGTCCGGCTCATCTTCACCCTCCTTTCACCAAATGTCTAGGCGTTAATTTCAAATGCTACACTTCTTCCTCCAGCTCCAGTTCATCTACCCGGCGGATTACATCCAGTTCGTGTATCTGCAGCGAGGCCAGTTCTGATCCGGTGTCAAAAAGATCTTGATTATCGGCTGTAGGGATAATGTTGGAGTAAGAACGGGTACGGATAATGGGATTTCCGCTACCGTCAAAACCCATCCTCAAGCGAAGCTGCAACCGGGTGTTCAGGTGAGTTGCTGTCACCGGCATTTCATCACCTCCTTTCCTGCCCGGCTTTAAAGTAACTATAAATAAACCTGGTACTACGGTAAAATGGTGACCGGCCCATACTCGCACTGCCAGCAAGGTGTACCTGCTTCCGCCGCTTTAACTGTCATCATGAAAAGAGTGCTGGTTACGGGAAAACAGACAGACAATTGCCAATTAAACCATCTTTAATAACCTTTTTTTGTCTTTGGCATTTACATGCAGGTATGATATATTTGAATAGATGAAGAAATTTATACAAAAACTTTAAATCCCTTGCGGGTAAGTATAATTCTCAAGGAGGATCATAAAATGCAGTATCAGGGTGTAACCATAGCAATTCCCAGGGAGATTATGCCCGGGGAAAGAAGAGTGGCCGCGACTCCGGAAACAGTAAGCCTGCTGATCAAGCAGGGCGCCAAGGTTGTAATTGAAACAGGCGCCGGCATCGGTTCTTTTATTGAGGACAGTAGTTATAGCCAGGCCGGCGCAATAATTATGGACAACCGTTCTGAACTTTTTAAAAAAGGTGACATCCTGTTAAAAGTTAAGGAACCGCTTTACTGCAAAGACCTTGACATACATGAGGCCGAATTAATTCCGGATGGAAGAACACTAATATGTTTTTTACACCCTGCCAATCCAGCCAACCACGAAACCGTCCGCATCCTGTCACGCAAGAATATAACCAGCTTTACCCTGGACGGAATTCCTCGAATATCTGCGGCTCAAAGAATGGACGCTCTGACTACCATGAGTACAATTGCCGGCTACAAGGCAGTGATTATTGCCGCCAACCGGTTGTTGCGCTTTATCCCCATGATGCCTACTTCATTGGGAGTGATTCAACCGGCCAAGGTGATGGTGATCGGTGTAGGGGTAGCCGGCCTGCAGGCTATCGCCACAGCCAAACGGCTGGGCGCCAAAGTAAAAGCCCTGGATATCAGGCCGGAAGCCAGGGAGCAGGCGTTAAGTCTTGGAGCAGAGCTTGTGCCTTTTGAAATTCCGCCTGAGCTGGCCGTAGGAAAAGGAGGCTACGCCCGGCGCCTGCCTGAAGAATGGTACCGCAAAGAGCGTGAAGCAATCCAGCCGCATCTTCAGGACTGTGATGCCGTTATACTTACAGCCCTGGTGCCCGGTGAAAAGGCTCCTCTACTTATCGATGAGGCCATGGTTAAAACCATGAAAAAAGGATCATGCATCGTCGACATAGCTATTGATCAGGGTGGCAACTGCGCCCTCACCCGCAGCGGTGAAGAATATACCTATGAAGGGATTACCATTAGTGGTATCGCCAATATACCGGCCAGCCTGGCCATCGATGCAACCTGGATGTTTGCCCAAAACGTGTTGCACTTTTTAAGCCACGTGGTGCGCGACGGTAAAGTAATAACTGATACCTCGGATCCAATTATTGGCGGCACCCTGGTAACCAAAGACAACAAGATTGTGCACAGGGGAACACTTCTGGCGATGAACCTGGATCCAGATAACATCTAAATCAGGCTACTGCTGCAAGTAAGGGAGGTTAGATATTATGGTTGCTGCCCTACTCTTATTTCTGGTAGCTGCAGCGATTTTAGGCTACCGGATCATCTCAGCGGTACCGCCCATGTTGCATACACCCCTGATGTCGGGCATGAATGCTCTTTCAGGAATTACTATTTTGGGGACGCTTGCTGTATTTTCGACGGCAACCACCGCCCCGCTCAAAGCTCTTGCCGGAACAGCCCTTATACTGGCCATGCTCAATGTGGCGGGCGGATATTGGGTTACAGACAGAATGCTCGGTTTTTTTAAAGGCAAAGAAAGCGCCCCGGAAAAGGAGAAAGCATAAATGGCGGTAACAATCATCATTTCGGCTGTGCTAATTGCAGGGTTTTTGGCAGGCTTGCGGTTGATGCAAAACCCCGCTACGGCTCGAAACGGTAACAGGCTAAGCGCTTTGTGCATGGCTCTGGCTATTCTTTTTACGATTAATGAATTGGGTATATGGAATAGCGTTTCGACATGGATTTTAATCGTTATCGGCAGCGTTGCGGGTATTTTGCTGGGGCAGAAAGTAATGATGATTCAAATGCCCCAACTGGTAGCGTTGCTGAACGGTTTTGGAGGAGCAGCCTCGGCCATCGTTGCCGCTACCTCCTTATCCTTAACCGCCAATCCGGGTGCACTGGTTGTTTTAACCGCAGCGCTAGCCCTGGCAGTGGGATCTATTACCTTTTTCGGCAGCGCTATTGCCGCTTTAAAACTACAGGGTACAGTTTCCCAAAAAACAGTTTCGTTAAAAGGGCATCGCTACTGGTTGGGTGCCCTTCTCGCCGCCGGTTTACTGCTGATTATCCTGAGCATTTTTTACCCGGGCCCACTTTTCTATGTCATCGCCGTGCTCTTTTCCATTTACGGTGTTTTAATGACGCTGCGAGTCGGCGGTGCCGATATGCCGATTATCATTTCCTTTCTAAATTCCCTGTCAGGCATTGCCGCCGCCATTTGCGGACTTGCTGTATACAATATTCTGCTTGCCGGAGCGGGGGCCCTGGTCGGAGTGGCGGGGATGATCTTAACCCAGTTGATGTGCAAAGCCATGAATAGAAATTTACAGGCTGTGCTGAGCGGCTTTAGCGGTGCCACACCCGTACCTGGCACGCCGCAGCCTGAAGAACCTGGACCGCAGGCTCAATCGCTTAAAGAAGAGCAGATTCCCGATCTGGTAAGGGAGGCCCAAAAAGTAATCTTTGTTCCCGGCTACGGCATGGCCGTATCCCAGGCGCAACAGCAGGTAAAGGACCTGATTGATGTGCTGGAAAGCAGGGGTAAGACTGTAAAAATTGCCATACACCCGGTGGCCGGGAGAATGCCCGGGCATATGAATGTCCTTCTGGCCGAAGTAGGCGTTCCCTATGAAATGCTTTACGATATGGATACAATCAACCCCGAATTTGCTGAAACTGATCTGGTTATCGTTGTTGGCGCCTGCGATGTGATCAACCCCGCCGCAAACAGCGCCGAAGGCACACCCATCTATGGCATGCCTATTTTAGAGGTTGAGAAAGCCCGCCATATTCTGATTTTCAACCTGGATGCCAGACCGGGCTACTCCTGTGTAGAAAATTCACTTTACAGCAAACAAAATGTCCTTACCGTCTGGGGTGATGCCAAAGAGACAGTGGCCAGGGTAACTGCTTCCCTGGGTGAAGAATAGAAACGAGGAAACGATATTTAAATCAACAGCAAGCAAGTTATCCATTCTATTCACAATAAAAGCAAAGGGCTGCCATGGGCGAGGCAGCCCTTCTTCTTGCAGCTGCGGGAAAAGGGGCCATGGTTACCCGCTCCAATCCCGCACCGCTTCGGACCCCATTTCTCCGGCTGCTCCCAGCACAACTACCTTCACAACCACTCCTCCTAATAATAATATTTCTGGACCCCCAAACTGCAATGCACCTTTTTTTTTAAAATTAATATACTCTAATATGATCAACTTTAGGACTCGTTTAAACTCTAGAGCCGTTTTCAAAAATCAGGAACGGACTCTGTTTGGACTGGTTAACAAAGAGAGAAAGTCGGCCGGGCTACGGCCTCTGCGGCTCAACGCCAAATTAACTTTTATTGCCCGGCTGAAGTGCCAGGATATGATTAATCACCATTATTTTTCTCACCAGTCCCCCGTCTACGGCCGCCTGGGAAATTTGCTGCGGGCCGCGGGAATTCGCTTTACTCTGGCCGCTGAAAATATCAGCAAAGGTGGAAATGCCAGATCGGCCTTTAGTGCTTTTATGCAAAGTTCAGGGCACCGTAATAAAATTCTTGACCCTCGCTATACTCAAACCGGAGTTGGAGCGAGGGCAGATCAAAGGCGCGTTTTATACATGACGCAAATTTTTATGCGGCCTAAACAATATGCTGGTGAAGCTCTCCCATCAGCCGGCAGGAGAAATTATCAGTATGCAACAAACGGCCTTCCGTAAAAATGTAAATGGAGCCAACCGATGATGAAGAAAATGCTGGTCTTAAACTTTTTCCCTGCAAACCATCCCCCGGTTACCGGGGGTGAAATTAGATATTTCAATATTTATCATAAGCTCAGCCGCTATTACGATATTACTCTCCTCTCCCAGGCCGGCACCAGAAGAACAGTACAGTTTTCTCCCTCATTCAGGGAGTATCGAGTACCCGCAGATCCCCGCCATATACAGATTATAACGGAATTGGTGCAAGAGCTGAGCAGCGGCAGGCATGGTTATGAACTGAATTTAATCAAAAATCTTAAACTGGCACAGCATCCAACACTTTACAAAAAAGTGCTGGATCGACTATATGAAACAAGCGATATTATCGTCCACGAATCCTCTTACCTGGTTGAATATGATCAAAACTTAGGTTCAGATCAAAAACTGAGAATTTACAATAGCCATAACCATGATTTCTTACTGGCCCAAAATATCTGGAAAAATAAAAATGCCAGAAAATACCTTCCCCTGGTTTATAAACTGGAGAAAAAGTTAACCACAAACGCCAACCTGGTATTCGCCACCTCAACTGGCGAAAGAGACAGCTTTATCACTATGTATAACCTGAACCCCGCAAAAGTAAAAATAGCGCCAAATGGTATTAATCCAGATGAATGGCTCAAAAGGCAAGATATCTCCCGGAAAAGACCCGGTGAAACGGTAAAGGCCCTTTTCATCGGCTCATACTATCCCCCGAATATTGAGGCGGTAGATTATGTAATCACCTATCTTGCGCAGAAATGTAGCGGGGTAGAGTTTCTTATTGCCGGGGGTTGCTGTAAACCTTTTTCCTGCGCAGCCAGGTCCAATGTCACCTTAATGGGACCGATAAGCCACAGCCAAAAACTGCAATTATTCGCAACCGTTGATCTAGCCATAAATCCTATGTTTACCGGAGGCGGTATTAACTTGAAGACTCTTGAGTTTTTATCTGCAGGGATCCCTTTATTTTCTACTGAGTTTGGCATAAGAGGTCTTGAGCTGAACGATCAGCAGCACTATATAAAAGCTGAAAAGAAAGATTTTCCTGATAAAATTAATCAATTTATTCAAAACAAAAAAATGTTAATAGAGATAGCGCAAAACGGCCGGTCCTATGTCAACCATAACTATTCGTGGAGCGCCATAGCAAAAAACATTAAGCATGAAATAGATCAATTATGCGGGGGATGAAAGTGGAAAAAGTATCTGTGATCATGGCTGTTTACAATGGTGAAGATTACCTGGAAGAGTCTATAAATAGTATTTTACAACAGACCTATCCCTATTTTGAATTTATCATTGTCAATGACGGCTCCAGCGATGGGACCGCAGAAATTTTGAATAACATCACCGACAAGAGGGTTAAGGTTTATCACCTTTACAAAAATCGCGGTGTTTCCTATGCCCGCAATTATGCTGTAAAAAAGGCAAATACCCGCTGGCTGGTGCTGCAGGATCACGATGATATCAGCGTTCCCGAAAGGATCGAGGTTCAACTTAAATACATGCAAGAACACCCGGAATTGGTGGCCGCCTTTTCGATGTTCCAACAATTTAAGGAAGAATTAACTTTTCATCAGGCTCATTTAAAGCTTTTACAAACCGGACCATTCTTCACCACAAGGCAATTAAAAGAGAGGAGATTTTTCTGCCCCTGGGTTTGCTACGGATCAGCGCTAATAGCCAGGCAAGCCTTTTTACAGGCCGGGGGCTACGATAATAGCTGCTTCCTCGGGGAAGATTTTGATCTGTTTTTGCGTTTGATGGAACTGGGCCCCGTGGCCATGATCCCCCGCGTCCTTTATCTATACCGGTATAATCCCCATTCTATCTCCAAGCGGAATCGCCGGGAAACCCGCCGGGCCGTCATCAAAATTTCCACAAACCATATCTTAAAAATGTATGCAGCAAAGTATATTGACCCGACGTTTTTGATTATTGGCTCGCCGTGGGACTGCCAAAACTTTATGACGCATATCTATCCGGGAACAGGAATGGAAATTATTTCATGCCTCGATAGCAACAACGACGCCACTTTAACCAGAGCTTTTTCACTCTTTAAACAAAAAATAATTAACGGCATTATCGTCCTGGGCGGGACTAAACGCAACCGCTACCTGATCAACCAGTTGGTCCGGAGGGGAATGACCTTAAACATTAATTTGTTTCACCTTAAAAAATTCAGGAGGAAAGGATAACATGAAATCTAGTCGCCAGTTTTTATGGTTATTCATTATCTACCCTTCCTCATTAATTTAATATTTGGCAAATACCCCAACCCAACAGTATAACGCCTCAGAGACAATCTTTAACCCGCATATCAATTTGTTAAATTACGTCATTAAATATAAAAAATTAAAACTCATAAAGTATTGCCGTTTAACTACAGGTGCTAAGTAACCTAAAGAATTTAGGGGAGTTCGCCTTGTTGCGGACTCCCCCTAACTTTCATGATCTTATCAAAATCTTATGTGGGTTTGAATGGTGGAGGCGGCGGGAATCGAACCCGCGTCCGAAGGTTTAGCTACAGGAACTTCTACAGGCTTAGCCCCGGTTTTTTTTCTCGCGCCTTTGGCTCCCCGGAGCGGGATCCGCCGGCGCCAGTCCCGTTAAATTTCCCGCGGAAGCGGTGGGACAACCGTTGCCGCAGTAGGCCGGCTTTGTTGACGCCCCTGTTCTCTCCCCCGGCCAGGGAGAGGAAGGGACGCGCTGCTTTTAATTAAGCAGCGTAGGCTAAATTGTCGTTGGCGTTTATAGCCGTTCCATGTTTTATCCAGGCCATGGTCCTGGGCCTGCGGTGCCTGCCTCTACAACCCCCGTCGAATCCATACGCCCCCATGTTTATGATAACTGCTTTTCCTTAAGAGCCCGTTCCATATCGCGGCGGCTTTCCCGCTCGGCAATGGCCTGCCGCTTGTCGAAAGCCCTTTTGCCGCGGCCCAGGCCCAGTTCGACCTTGATCAAGCCCCGCTTCAGGTAAAGCTTCAGTGGAACAAGGGTATAGCCCTTTTCCTTGACTTTGCCGGTAAGCCGCCGGATCTCGCTTTTGTGCATGAGCAGCTTGCGGGTGCGCAGCGGCTCGTGGTTAAAGCGATTGCCCTGGTCATACGGGCTGATATGCATATTATACAGGAAAAGTTCATTTCCCTCAATCTTGGCGTAGCTGTCTTTAAGGTTCACCCGGCTGGCGCGGGCAGACTTCACCTCTGTACCGGTAAGGACAATGCCGGCTTCAAAGGTTTCGTCAATATGATAGTCATGCCGCGCTTTGCGGTTGCTGCTGATTAACTTTTCCATTATATAATATGCTCCGGTCCTTCAGTACTTAACACCGCGGATAAAAAAACCCCACCGTCTGTGCCACTAACGCGGATAGGGTTCGTGCGGTTCCAGCTCCTGTAAATATAATAACACCGGGATTCATTGGCGTCAAGGTGCGGCTTTCGCTTTCACCCCCATAAGTGGCCATCAAAAGGAGTAATTTCGGCGTAAGGCCGGGCCGGCATAAGGCCTGGCCTAAAAGCTGTGGGGCGGGGGAATAAGCCCCCGTCCCGCTTTTTTATTTCTTACCATTCAAGCCTCGCATCTTACTTCTTATAAGGGCGGCCCCATTCTTCCATATAAACAATTTCCTCCAGCTCCTGGCGCGGACGGGGAGAAGGTGCGTGCTCGGGTACTCCCAGGGGGGTGAGGCCGACAACCCGGTACCTGTCCGGTACCTGCAACACGGCTCTGGCTTTGGCCTCGTCAAACCAGCATACCCAGCAGGTGCCCAGCCCTTCGGCATATGCGGCCAGCATCAGTTGTAGCATGGCCAGACCGGCATCCAGGAGGTAGTACTCTTTGCCATCCTGTATCCCCGATTGCTGCGGATCGGCACAGAGGGCAATGACCACGGGTGCCTGCTCGCGCACGGCTTTTAAAGCCGGGTTGGCGGCAGGCAGGCTTTCAGCCAATTGCTCTTTTCGTGCCGGATCTTGCACCACAATAAATTTCCAGCACTGCAGGTTTTTCCAGGAAGGAGCCATGCGGGCAGCGTCCAGAACTTTTTCCAGGAGGTCCGCCGGGATGGGATCCGGTTTATACTTGCGGATGCTGCGGCGGCCTTGCAGGGCCTGGTAGAGATCCATTTGGTTTCTCCTCCTTCAATCTCTCGAGTAGAGTTTGGCAGCGGGTCGCAGCACGCTGTGCCCCTAGATTAAGCCTGTGAAACTAATCATTTGGTGAGCCTATCGGGCCAGGGCAAAGGTCAGCTTGCCTTCGGCGGTGTTAACCTTTACCACTTGCACCGGGATGTGGTCGCCGAGGCGAAAGGTTTTGCGGGTCCGCTCTCCCACCAGGGCAGCCTGCTTCTCATGATAGGCATAATAATCATCACCCAATTCGGCGATGGGGATCATCCCTTCCACCGTATTTTCCAGCTCTACAAATATGCCGAAGTTGGTGACCCCGTTTATAATACCGGGGAAAATCTCTCCGATTTTATCTTCCATGAAGCGGGCCTTCATCTGGTCTTCACTGGCCCGCTCCGCTTCCATGGCCGCCCGTTCCCGCTCTGAAGCCTGCTCGGCTATTTCCGGCAAGCGGGCTTTTAACCGGGCCAGCCGGGCCGCGGACAGTCCGTTTCCGGCCAGGTGCTCTTTCAAGATGCGGTGCACCACCAGGTCGGGGTAGCGGCGGATGGGAGAGGTAAAGTGGCAATAGCAGGGCGAGGCGAGGCCGAAATGACCTTCATTTTCCGCACTGTAGCGGGCCTGGGGCATGGAGCGCAGCATTAAGTAACGGATCAGCCTTTCCGCCGGTTTTCCCCTGGACCTTTCCAGCAGCTTTTGCAGGTGGGAGGGCTTCAACTCTTTTAGCCGTCCCACTTCATCAAATCCCAGCAAGGATAGGGTTTCTTTAAGTGCAGCCAGTTTTTCCGCCGTGGGAATGGCGTGAACCCTGTAGAGGCAAGGTATCTTCTCCCGGGCCAAGTAACCGGCCACGGTTTCGTTGCAGAGAATCATGAATTCTTCGATCAGCGATTCCGAGCGGCCCAGGTGCCGCCGTTCGATGCGGACCGGCTTCCCGCTGTCATCCAGGATAATCTCCGCTTCAGGCAGGTCCAGGTCCAGGGCGCCTCGCTGCAGGCGTTTCTGCCGCAGCATAGAGGCCAGCCGGTCCATGCTCTGCAGCATCGCCCCGAGAAAAGGATGTTCCAGCAGCTTGCCTTCACCTTTATTTTCCAGGAAAGCTTCCACCTGGGGGTAAGTCAACCGCTCGGTAATCCGGATCACGCTGGGTGTGAAACTATAACCGGTCATTTCGGCGGCAGCGTTCAACTGCATGAATACGGACAACGCCAGGCGATCACGGCCGGCTTTAAGGCTACAGAGGTCTTCTGAAAGTTGCGGCGGGAGCATATGGATAACCTGATCCACCAGGTAGGTGCTGGTAGATCGGTTCAGCGCTTCGCGATCCAGGGCCCCCCCTTCGCGGACGTAATGGGAAACATCGGCAATATGTACACCAAGACGATAACTGCCATCCTCGAATTCCTCCAGGGAGACGGCATCATCGAAATCCCTGGCTGTTTCTCCGTCGATAGTGACCATTGGCAGATCCCGCAGGTCGCGCCGCCCTTCTTCCCGGGCTCCCCCCTGGATTGTATCTTCACCGGGTAATCGCCCCACCTCCTGCAGCACTTCTTCGGGGAATTCCACCGGCAGGCCGTACTTGCGGTGCAGGGATAGCTGCTCTGCCCTGGCGGTTCCAGCCGGGCCCAGCCGCTCCACCACTCTACCCCGGGGAGACATACCTCCCCGCGCCCAGGTTTCAATTTCCAGGACCACTTTGTCGCCTTTTTGGGCCAGTTGCCGCCCCGCGGTTACTTCAATCTCGTGGCCGAGCCTCCGATCATCGGGTATGACATAGAAGCGCTTACCGTGCTGCTCCAGGGTGCCCACCAGGCGGCTGTAACCGCGCTGCAAAATGCCGATCACTTCGCCCTCGCGGCGGCGCCGGCGCCCCCCGGAAGCAAGGCGAATAACAACGCGGTCGCCATGCACGGCATCATTAAGGTTTCGCCGGCTGATATAGACATCTTCTTCATTCCCGTCCGGGCGCAGAAAAGCAAATCCACGGCGGTTTCCCTGCAACACACCGGTCAAGCAAGCCAGGCGCCGCGGCAGTCCGTAACGGCCCCGGGCGGTTTTAATAAGCACTCCTTCTTCCAGCATGCGCTCCAACTCCCGGGATAGGATTCCTTTTTCCTGCCCTTGCAACCCCAGGGAGCGGGCCATTTGCCTGGCCGAGAGCGATTGGTGCCGGCTTTCAGCCAGAAGTGTTTCAATCCGATCACGTAATTCTTGCTTTATTACCTTTTTTACCTGTCGAGACATTTAATTAATAATTTTACTCCTTTACAACTCCGGCCGGCGCCGCCGAAATACTTTATGGCCAATTCTAATTATTCCCTCAGGTTACATTATACCCCGTAAACAGGTAAAATAAAAGGAGCGGAAGTGCCCCGCTCCTGTTTCTAGCCTGGGGAAACTGCGGTCGCGTTTAACGCAGCAGCGTAATGACTATGGTAAAAAGCATAAACGCAATAGCCAGCCCGGTGGTAATCTTGCTCAAAAGGTCATCGAGGCCTTTTTTCTTTCCGAAGAGTGACTGGGCTCCCCCGGCAATAGTGCCCAGACTGGCGCTGCGTCCTGATTGTAACAGGACCGTGACAATAAGGGCGATACAGACGAGTATATAGATAGCCGTTAGCACATTAAATAACATGAATCCCATCCCCCTCAGGCATGACAGTACTGTAACATTTTATCACAAATACGGAACTGTGACAAACTGTTTTGCCCAATTTAGGGGATGATTGTTTTCCCAGTAAATTCCCAAAGTAAGTTCTACAGTGGACGACGATGTGGCATTTAGTTTGGGAAGTATTTTAGGTAGAATTAAGTCTGGGAAGTTTTCCTTAAAAGGGAGAAAGAGAACATAAATGACAGACTTATATTCTACTAAAT
>JAKPEE010000011.1 GCA_029552125.1 Bacillota bacterium
TGCTGGAAGGGGTCTTTACCACCCTGGTGGTTCTTTTTCTGCTGCGGGTAAAACCTGAACTACTGGAGCTGGAATCTTAGATGTTTACTTTAGCGGAAAAGACAACTGCCCGGAGTAGTTTCCTGCATAGCTGGGAAGCCCGCCACAAGCTGGCGGGCATTACCGCCCTGATCTTTAGCTTTTCCTTTGTTCGCGATCTGCGCCTCCTGCCGCTGATCCTGGCGGCAAGCGCCCTCGTCTACTACCTCACTGCCCTGCCTCCGGCTTACCTGTTCGCCCGCCTGCGCCTGCCGTCAGTTTTTCTGCTGGTGCCGGCAATGGTGCTGCCCTTCGGGTCCGGGCAAACTGTACTCGCCCGGGTCGGCCCGCTGGCGCTGAAACTGGAAGGGAGCCTGGCCCTGCTGCTCATTGCGGCCAAGTTTATCAGCATCCTTACCCTGGCGGTTTCCCTGTTTGCCACTACTCCGCTTGCCGGGCTGGCCGGGGCGATGCGCTCCCTGGGGGTACCGTCCCTGCTGGTGGAAATGGTGCTCTTTACCTACCGCTACATTTTTCAACTGGCCGGAGACTTAAAGCGCACGGGCACCGCCGCCACCCTGCGCGGGTTTAAAGGCCGGTCGCTGCTGTCGCTCAAGACGCTGGCCTATATGGTCGGCACGCTGCTGGTGCGCAGCTACGACCAGTCGGAAAGGGTTTTCCAGGCCATGACCCTGCGCGGCTACGGCCGCGTGGCGGTAGCGGTATCCGCAACTGCGCCCTGCCGGCGCGATCGCCTGGCCCTGGCCGGCGCCCTGGCCCTGGCGGCGTCCGTAATCCTGGTGCAGGTGCTGGTGCTGTAGTGGCGCCTGCCCTGGTCCTGGCATTTTGCCTTTGCCCGGTGTGCTATAATTAAGCGAAGAACGACAAAAAGGGGAAACGGATATTGTCTTCAATCTTTAGCGCCCGCGGCTTAACCTTCGCCTATCCCGGCCGGGGCCATGTCCTGGATAAGGTGAATTTTGACCTGGCCGCCGGCGAAAGGGTCGGCCTGATTGGGCCGAACGGAGCCGGCAAGACAACCTTCTTTCTGCTGGCCTGCGGCATCATCAAGCCCCTGGCGGGGGAGCTGCAAATAGCCGGTCAACCGGTGGTGCCGGGCCAATTTTACCCGGAAGTGGGCATGGTCTTTCAGCACACCGCCGACCAGCTGATCTGCCCTTCGGTACGCGAAGACATTGCTTTCGGCCCGCAAAATATGGGCCTGCCGCAAGAAGAAGTGGCGCGGCGCGTGGAGGAGGCGGCCCGCATCACCGGCATTGAAGGCCTGCTGGAGCGGCCGCCGCACCGCCTCTCCGGCGGCGAACAACGCCTGGTGGCCCTGGCCGGTGTCCTGGCCATGGAGCCCCGCCTGCTTATTCTCGATGAGCCGACCTCCGACCTGGATCTGCGCTACCGCCGCCGCCTGATCAATCTGCTTGCCGCCATGCCGGAGAAGGCCATGCTCATCGCCTCGCATGACCTGGAATTTATCCTGGAGGTTTGCACCCGGGTGGTGCTGCTGGAAGGAGGCCGCTTCCAGGCCGACGGCAGCCCTGACGCAGTCATGTCCGACGGCAGCCTCATGGAAAAGCACGGCCTTGAGGTACCCCACTCGCTGACCGGAACCTGGCACCGCCACCGGGGACCGGCCCCGGGCCGCCGCGATCTGCCTGGCTAAGATCCTTACTACCTTACTGCCTTGCCTACCCTGCGCCATCATTTTGCAGCACTTAAGGGTTAAACCTGCCGCCGCCTGAGCGCAGCAACTTGAGGACGGTTGGCCCATATACACATAAAATACTACATCGGCTTCCTGCAGGCCAAACTTCTTTTCCACCGCTTTCGGAGCGTTCGATTAATAAAAGCCCGTTAAAACTCATTTCTTTTAGGCGCAAAAAAAATTTAACGGGGCCGACTGCATCTTCATCTTCAATCGACCCCATTATTTATAAAGTACTATTTTTGCAAGGCATCTAGACTTGCCTGGCGGCGATCGCTTCTATTTCAATGAGGATATCTTCATTTACGAATCCTTTCACTGCAATTAACGCGCTGGCCGGATAATTACCTTTCCAGTAACGGCTTCTTACTTCGTTTATTTCTGCTAAATGGTCCATATCTTTAACGTAAACATTAACTTTAAGCACGTCATCCATCGTTGCCCCTGCTGCTTCCAACACTGCTTTTATGTTTTCCAGCACTTGAACCGTCTGCGCCTTTATATCTCCTTTTCCTACAATCTCTCCTTTTTCATTTCGGGCCGTCGTGCCTGATATAAAGATAAGCTCTTCTTTGTTTCCAGACCATGCAACTCCCTGGGAAAACGGTCCTAAAGACTTGACTAGTCGATCAGATTGAATTATTTTTTTTGTCATGTCAAATACTCCTTTTGAAGTTGTATTTTTGGTTTTTCGCCCCAGCGGCGGCATAAGTGCAGCAAGGTAATCAAAATCGTAGCAATGGTTGGCCAACTTTGCTACTTCAGACGGTTAAAAGCCTTAACATTATTCGACATTCCATTACAAAATCCTTCATGATCAATTTTTTTTGCTAATATAGCTTACCAGATGATGGCCCCGGCTCCGCTGTCCACCGATTGGTATTTTACTTCAGCGCTGGTATAAACAGGATATGTTCAGAAAGGTTTGGTAAAACAAAGGGACTGGCAAACGTTAAACTGGTTTCTTTAAGCCAGTTGTACCCTTTACTTTGCCAGTCCCCGGTCAATACAATTATGATCCTGTATTCATGCCTCAATCAGCCGAATCCAGGGTTTCCATGTACACCGCCCATTCCTGGTCGGAGATCAGGCCTTTCTCCCGGTAATAATTCCTGGCTTCGTCCAGGATGTTCCGAATGGCCCGTTCCTGGGAATCAGATAAAGGCTCCGGCTTGTGGGTAGCCAGGATTTCTCTCATTCTTTCCCTGGCATGATCTAAAGCATCCTTTTTACCGGATTTGACCCATACCGGGTACACTTCCCGGTCAGCCACCCTGGTGGCATAATGTTCCGCTCTCCACCATTTTCTGGTATGCGCGGTATTAAGGAAATGGCCGGGTATCGGTCCCACTTCATTAATCACATCAACCGCCAGGGTCTCGTCATTGACTGCCACCCCTTCAAGGAAGCGGCCAATCCAACCGGCTACATCATCATCTAAAATGGATAGCTCCGGGTTATAAATCAACTCGGACCCCGATCCGCCATGGAAGATCTGCAGGTTGCCCCCGGTAAGGGCCGAAATTAGAGCACCCATCGACTTTTCGTATCCGCACTGAAAGTCGATTTTTTTAGAGGTGCTGGTAAATCCCAGCACGGTGCACGAGGGGATGCGATAGCGCCGCAGAAGCTGATTCATGACCACCGTGGTCAGGGCAAATCCCGGCAAACCGTAGTTGGGTGTGCCTCGCTGCATGTCCATGGGTTTAAGGGCGTGCTGAACCGAGATGGCACTGCCCGGTTTTTTAAGCTGCACCATGGCCACAAAAGCCAGCACTTGAGCCAGGCCCAGGACTAATGAACCAGAAAGGGTAGCTGGCCCCTCAGCCCCGGCGGTTATACCAATGCAGGGCTCAACCGGGAAGCCTGCCTCCACATAGCGGAACGTGGCTTCAACGGAACCCTGGTAAAAAGTAAGAGGGGCGGCAGTATCCACTTCGATATTCAGGTTAACGCCCAGTTCCTTGGCCATTTTAATGGCAAAAATTTCGCAATCCTGCTGGTAGCCAAAATGCTCGGCCTTGCTTGAATACCTGAACCCGCTGGCGAGGTTTTCCAGCATCACCATGCAGGGAGGAATCCCCACCCGGTCCATGTAAATAAAGATCGGGTCAACCAGGTGCAGGTTATCCAGGGCATCAGCGACAATCATGGCCTCCCGGTGCTCTTTCACCGTAGCCGGCCGGGTTTCCCAGGTGTCCAGGTCCAGGTGTCTCATCCCCATGCCCTGCATAAAATAGATGGTATCGCCGCCCACCAGCAAATCGTGCTTGGGATTCCTTGCTTTAATTTTAAAGCTGCTCGGGCATTTCCGGAGCGCTTCCTCAATAATGTATACCGGTATCTTGACCAGCTTCTCTGCAAAATTAACATCGCAGCCGCTAGCCGCAAAGAGCTTCAGGGCGCCGTCGTGTTCCACCCTGACCCCGGTAGTTTCAAGCACTTCCAGCGCACTGCGGTGGAACAGTTCCAAATCCTCCGTGCTTACTATTTCTAAAGGTTTATACCTGCGCGTAAAGCCCCTCATTTTTCTGCTCCTTTGCTAATAATGTAATGATATTTTACTTTGGCTAGGAATCAGCCTCCAGGGCTTCCATGTAGACGGCCCATTCCTGGTCGGAGATGAGACCTTTCTTCCGGTAGTAATCCCTGGCCTCTTCCAACATCCGCTCGACAATGCGTTCTTGAGCGGGAGTAAGGGGTACCGGCTTGTGGGTAGCCAGTATTTCACTCATTCTTTCCCTGGCATGATCTAAAGCATCCTTTTTACCGGATTTGACCCATACTGGGTACACTTCCCGGTCAGCCACCCTGGTGGCATAATGCTCCGCTTTCCACCATTTTCTGGTATGCGCGGTATTAAGGAAATGCCCGGGTATCGGTCCCACTTCATTAATCACATCAACCGCCAGAGTCTCATCATTCACGGTAACACCTTCCAGGAAACGCCCGATCCAGCCGGCTACATCGTCATCCATGATGGCCAGCACAGTATTGTAGACCAGTTCGGAAGCTGAACCGCCCTGGAATATCTGGATATGTCCTCCGGAAAGGGCAGAAATAAGCGCACCCATCGATTTTTCATAACCACATTGAAAATCGATCTTCTTGGAAATGCTGGTAAAACCCGAAGTTGACTTAGAGGGAATCTTATACCGACGCAAAAGCTGATTGGTTATTGCTGTGGTCAGTGACTTCGACACATCGGTAAAATAGGGGTGGCCGGTTTGCATATCCATCGGCTTGATCCCATGCTCAATAATCACGCCGACCCCAGGTTTAATTAGTTGGGCCATTACTACAGAGGCCATCATCTGGGCAATCAACAAGACAATCGAGCCAGCCATAGTTACAGGCGATTCCGCCCCGGCAGTGGGGCAAATGCATGGGTTTACCGGAAATCCTGCTTCCGCATAGGCATAAGTGGCTTCAACCACACCGGCATAAAATGTCAGCGGAGCGGCACTGCCTACTTCCCCAAGCAAATTTATACCGAGCTCCTGCGCCGCCTTAATGGCAAATTTTTCACAGCCATCCTCATATCCAAAATGCTCCGCTTTACCGCAATACCTTAACCCGCTGGCGAGGTTTTCCAGGTAGACCATGCATGGGGGGATGCCTGCCCTATCGGTATAAAATTCATAGGCTCCGGCCATATGCATATTTTCCAGCGCATCACCGATGATCATGGCCTCCCGGTGCTCTTTCACCGTAGCCGGGCGGGTTTCCCATGAATCCAAATCAAGGTAGCGCATGCCCATGCCCTGCAGGAAGTAAAAGGTGTCTCCGCCAACCATCAAGTCACAATTCGGATCCCGGGCCCGCAACTTCACATTGCTGGGGCAGCGCCGTAAACATTCTTCGACCAGCCAGGCCGGTATTCTTACCCTTTTCGTGACAAAATCAACCAGGCAGCCGCTATCTTTAAACATTTTTAAGGCCCGATCATGCTCTACTCTAATCCCCGTGGTCTCCAGAACTGTCAGGGCACCCCGGTGGATCGCTTCCAACTGCCCCTCTGTGGCTATCTCCAAAGGCTTGTAATTGCGAGTAAAACCTTTGATCATTTCCCTTTCACCCCTTTGCTGATTATTTACCGAGCAGTTTTTTTGTTAATGCTACCCCTTCGGGCGCTGTCGGGGCATAGCCATCCGCCCCGACCATTCTGGCAAATTCCTCGTTTATCGCACCGCCGCCAACGATAACCTTCACCTTGTCCCTGATGCCCTCTTCCTTCAGCCGGTCAATCACCTTTTTCTGCTCCGCAGTATACATGGTCAACAGGGCAGACATCGCTAAA
>JAKPEE010000017.1 GCA_029552125.1 Bacillota bacterium
TGATCAACGTCGCCCACCAGGACAACCTGGTGCGCTTCACTTCCATCTGCATTTACAGCCGCCAGTAATGTCGCCGCCAGCTCCACGTCCACCATGCTTACTTCGTCAACAATAATCAGCCCGGGCCCGGGAAGCGGCATATCGGCGCCGTATTCAAAACTGCTCGTGTTCGGGTTGTATTTCAAAAGCCGGTGAATCGTCTTTGCTTCCCGGCCCGTGGCTTCGCTCATGCGCTTAGCGGCCCGGCCGGTGGGGGCACAGAGATAGAGATAATTTTGCGGGTGGAGCCGGGAGTAAATACTTACGATGGCATCAATAGCGGTAGTTTTGCCGGTGCCCGGCCCTCCGGTCACCACCGAAACAGCGTTACACAGCGCTTTAACGATGGCCTCTTTTTGCTTCGGCGCATACTCCACGCTGTCCCTGGATTCAATGTCGGCGATCATGCGCTCAAGGCCGTTGATTGAGGCTGGAGGTCGGCCGGTCAATTCCTTGATTTTTGTGGCCACAATCCTTTCTGCAACCCACAACCTCTTTAAATAAACGCAGTCGCCTTCCCTCACACATCGCCCGTCATCAATCAGCTGCTGATTAGCTGCGGCTATATCCGGAATCTCAACGCCGGACCCGGCGATAATTCCACCGCGGCCGGTCAGTTTTTCCACGATCATGCTTGGGAAAAGATAACAGTGACCCTCATTCGCCGCTTCCTGGAGCACCCATAACAGCGCCGCGTCAACCCTAAAGGGGCTGTTTTTCGGGATACCGGTTTTAAGGGCTATCTGGTCCGCCGTCTTGAACCCGATGCCGTAAACCTCGTCACATAAAACATACGGATTTTCTTTAATCTTGGCTACGGCGTCCTGGCCAAACTCGCGCATAATCCGCATAACGGTCCCCATGCCAATCCCGGGCCCGCAGATAAGGGCGGCGAGTTCAGCCTGGACGGAGTTCTTTGTAAGGTCAGCGGTGATCTCTTCTTTTTGGGTATCGGTCAAAAAAGCCAGGTCCGGATGATTCAAAGCTTCCGGATTCTCTCTAATTTGTTCTAGGGCGTTTTCTCCCAGCGCCGCGACAATTTTTTCAGCTTTCTTCACGCCGACGCCGTGGGTAATTTGGGAGAGGTATCGGGCCACGCCGGACTTGCCGACGGGCAGCAGAAGTTCAGCGTCCGTGAATTTTAGCTGTTTTCCGAAGCGGGGATGGGTAAACCAGGTCCCGGTAAACCGGTATTCGTCGCCCTCACGGGGAGCGGCCAGGTGGCCGGTGAGTTTTAAGTCGGTCACAACTATATCTTCATCGTCCAGCACGTTATTTAGCGTTTCTTTTTCAAGCTCCACAGCTAAAGATAGCACCGTATAACCGTTCTCCGGGTTGTGGAAGATGATGCGCTGGATAGTGCCCTGGATGGTGACGTATTCCGGGATGCGGGCAGCGCCGCTTTGATCGACTTCAAGTTTAGCCTGGTGCGTCAT
>JAKPEE010000025.1 GCA_029552125.1 Bacillota bacterium
TACGGTTAATTGTCCTTGCACTACCTGTTCCATTACATACACCCTTCTTGCTTCTTTCTGGTTCAAGAAAATGTCTCCTCTCATCATGGTGACATTTTCTCAGACCGCTTACGGGGTGACAATATCACAGACCGATCACAAGCAAACGGAGCCATTGTTGACAATAAAAATATAATAGCCATATAATTAACATGTATACTGTATCATATCTAAAACAGTCAGTTTCCTATCTTGCCTTTAAAATGCTTCCTGGTTAAAAAAACTTGCCAAAATGGTTTGATTTTTACCATTTCCGTTAATACATTTTATAAAGAGGTGCCGGCTTGGATGTACTAAAAGACAAACTAAAAGAAGTACTGTCCTCGGTTTTACCAATCACCTTTATTGTACTGATACTTCATTTTACCATAAGTCCATTGAGTCTCCCCATGCTGTATGCTTTCCTGTTGGGTTCAGCAATGGTCATCATTGGCTTAACGGTATTTCTATTCGGTATCGAACAGGGGCTGGAACCCATCGGGCACGGTATCGGGAACACATTGTCTTACTCGAAAAGCTATGCCGCGATTATTACCATATGCCTGGTGCTGGGGTTTTTTATTTCCTATGCCGAACCGGATCTTCATATTCTTGCCGGCCAGGTGGACAGCGTGACGGCGGGTCAATTTGGCCGGATATTGATGGTTGTCGTTGTCTCCATCGGCATCGGCGTGATGATGACCCTGGGATTGTTGCGCATCCTGAAAGGCATCCGGCTTAAATACGTGTTTACAGCCGCTTATGGTTTGATTTTGATTCTCTCTTTATTTTCATCATTTGATTTTATCGCTATTGCCTTTGATGCTTCCGGGGCAACCACAGGTGCTGTTACTGTCCCCTTTATGCTGGCCCTGGCCGGCGGTATCTCCGCGATGAAATCTGACAGCAAGTCCAGCGAAGCAGATAGTTTTGGACTGGTCGGTATAGCCTCCACAGGGGCGATTCTGGGGGTTCTGGTTACAGGATTAATTTTTGGCCTGGATAAATTGAGCGGCACGCTGCCGGAGCACACTATTACCAGCGCCAATCTATGGGAGCTATACGGTTCGCGATTTTTGCCCATTGCCCGGGATGCGCTGGTGTCGCTTTTGCCGATCATTATCGTCTATATCTTATTTCAAGTGTTTGCCTTTAAACAGAGAATAAGCCGGGTGTTAGACATAGCGCGAGGCTTATTGCTAACATTTCTCGGGCTGGTAATATTTTTCCTGGGTGTAAACGGCGGTTTTATGGCCATCGGCACACAGATTGGAATACAGCTTGCTTCCATGAACTCTCCAGGGCCGCTTCTCCTTGTAGCCCTTCTGCTCGGGCTGACAACTGTACTGGCCGAGCCTGCGGTTCATGTTTTAACCAACCAGGTAGAAGATGTCACGGGGGGATCGGTCAATCGCACTCTGGTTCTTGGTTTTCTCTCTGTAGCCGTGGGGCTGTCAATTTTCATGTCTGCCCTGCGCATTCTATTGCCGGGCCTTCAGTTGTGGGTCTATCTACTGCCCGGGTTCGGTATTTCCGTTATATTGTCCTATTTCGTACCGGAATTGTTTGTAGGCATGGCCTTTGATGCAGGCGGCGTTGCTTCCGGCCCCATGACGGCAACATTTTCCCTGGCCTTTGTTCAAGGAATTGCCTCTCAGGTTCCTTCGGCCGATCTGGTGGCGGATGGGTTTGGCATGATTGCCATTGTGGCCATGATGCCAATCATTGCCCTCGAACTCTTGGGGGCCCTCTATCAAATAAAAATGCGCAAGGCGTCAAAACCTGAGCTTGCCAAAAAGGCAAAAACTGGAGGTAATCATGAATAAGCAAAATGAGGCCCTGGATACCGGAGATATTCAGCTCCTGACATTGATCTTAAGCGAGAATCAGTGTCATAAATGCGTCCATCTTCTAAAGGAGCGGGGCGTCCTGGGCGGGATGGTAATCATCGGAAGAGGAACAGTGAGCAGTGCAATTTTAAACGCGCTGGGGATTAAAAACCAGAGAAAAGAAATTGTTAAAATACTACTGGATGGAGCGACAGCAAAAGAAGTTGTTGATTATGTTGACGAAGTGCTTCAGCTAAAAAAACACGGTCATGGCATTGCCTATACTACACCGGTCATCGGTGCGGTAGGAATCCCGGAACAGGCAGCGCTTAAAAAGGATAGCCGCATAGGAACAGTTCAAGGCGCGGAGGGTGAGTGTATGTTTAAAAAATTGACGGTAATAGTTGACCGCGGCATGGCCAATGATGTAATGGATATCGCCCGGAAGGCCGGGGTCCGGGGAGGCACCATTTTACACGGCCGCGGTGCCGGCACAGATATAGCCACCAGCTTGTTTGGCGTAGAGATTGAGCCGGAGAAGGAGCTGGTGATCATCCTCACTCCAAACGATTTAGTTGACCGGGTAGTGGAAGCTTTAACTCAGGGTCTTCAACTTGATCAGCCCGGGAAAGGGATCCTGTTTATTGAACCGATTTTGGATACCCGGGGTTTGTATGAAATGAGCAATAAAAAATAGATTGTATGCGGGGGACAGTATTCAAATTAGCCATGGCCCTATGGCAACTGTTTCTGGAATTAAGTATACTGTCCCCCGAATTTACTGGCTAGACGGCGCCTTTGCTCCTTTCGTCCAGCTCGCTGATGATCTGCCGGTAGAATTTATCGTCCACCTTGTAGCGGTAGCGATAGATCAAGTAACTGATGATGATAAACAAGATGGGGATGACCATCATGGTAAGCCTCAAGGAGAGGCGCATGGAACCGGTCATGCTGCTTTCAATCATGGCCCTGGCCGTTTCCGTGGGCAGAGACGGATCGATCTTTTTCGCCTCGGTAAGGGGATTGATCACTTTCTCGTTCAAACCCGACAGCGTCAGCGTGGCCGCCACGATGAGCGCCTGGATAGAGGAGGCGAATTTGGTAGCAAAAGGCCTGACGGCAAAGACCACGCTTTCATTCCTGGTGCCCAGTTTCCAGTGCCCGTACTCGATGGTGTCGGCGATCATCAAGTACATTAAAACCTGGATAAAGGCCTGGCCGCCGAAGATCAGCAATCCAGCCACCCCTATGGTAATCATATTCATGGGGAAAACATAACCGGCGCTCAGCATCATTAGAAAACCGGCGACAATGCTGATGGTTGAATAGCTGTAGATCTGTCTTCTGGTTACTTTCCGCGCTATGGCCGGGAACAGGGCGGTGGCCAATAGCTCGCTCACGGCCAGGATGCCTAAGAAAATGGTGAACTCGCCGCCGCCGTACCTGCCGAAATCATAGTTAAAGAAATAGGGTCCCAGGGTCACCAGGATGGCGAAGGCGATCTCCAGCAGCAGGAAGGCCAGAAAAATGATGATCAACTGGTCGTTTTTGGTTATAATCCTGATAAAATCCCTCAACCTGGTTTTGGGCTGCTCGACCTCCGCATAGAGCGGTTTTTCTTTTACGCCCACCACCACCAGGGTCTGGCATAAAATGAAAGCGATAGTAACCACCAGGGCGATCCAGAAAAAGGCCTTCACCGGTCCACCTTTAAAATTCTGATAAATAACAGGGATTAATCCGGCGGAAAGAAAGGCACCCAAAGAGGCGAAGAAGCGAGCTAAAGCGCAGATGCTTTCTCTTTCTTTGGGGTCCGTGGTAAATGACGGGTACATGGACCAGTACGAAATATCATTCATGGTAAAGGTAATTTCCCACGACAGGTAAAAAACTGCAAAAAGCACGGCAAAGGGCACGCCTCGCAAACCAAGGTCTTGAAAAAGCAAGAAGGTAAAGATGGCGCTGGATACGGCCCCGACGATGACCCAGGGTTTAAACTTGCCCCACCTGGACCTGGTATTATCGATAATCACGCCCATCATGGGGTCGTTTACGGCATCCCAGATCCTGGTTACGGCGATGATCGTGGAAACGGCCCAGATTTCCCAATCAGCCAGCCCGATGGCATCGGTGAAAAAGACCATGATATACATGCTGATCAGCGTATAGGCCATGTCCCGGCCGATGCCGCCCACAGAATAAGACCACTTGGTCCTGTTGCTTACCCTGAAGCTTTCACTCATATTTCTCCCTCCTTTAAAAAAAATATCCCCAGGGTGCCCCCTTGACCAGCTACTGTACAGTTATGTATTTATATGAAAAATCCTGCAGGAAAAGGAGTAAAATATACCCTGCCTTGAGGTCTTCCGGCCGGGTGTAAGTCTCCGGGGAATTATAGTGAGTCCAATCTTCGCTCAGGGTTTTGCGCTGGTTGCCGGTGCAAGAAAAAAGCCAGGGGGCGGCTCTAAACCGTTAAGCCAGTCGAGAGCCGCCCCCTGCAGCAGGGTCGCCGCCGGCCCATGCGGTATGCCTGTCCAGGCGACCTTTTCAGTTTTACAGGAAGACGGTGACATAAACTCGCGGGCGGGCATGGAAGCCCGCCCCTGCGATTCACTTTTTTGCCAACATGAAAGATCCTTCGGGCTTCGCCCTCAGGTTGACAGGGACAGGGGGCGCATACCGGCACTGTGGCAAGTGCCCGTCCCCCTGTCACACGCTAATAGGGTATTACTCTCTCCACGGTTATCTCTGTAACACTTTCGTAGCCTGAATCCAACCACTTATGCGCATCTACCCACTTGGTAAATAGAATTTTTGATCCAACTCTGGTATACTCAAAAACCAAATTATCGGCCCGGGAAGTATCAAATTCTTTCGGATCGAATAACTGGGATAGCTCATAGCGCGTGACTTCAATGGAACCAAAGCCCAAATCCCTGGTTTCCCGGCTTGACTTTTCGATGTTCCACTCTGTTTCAATCCGTTCCTTTAGCTCTTTCTCGCTCCGTACACCGGCAAAACGATCGCTACCTAATGTACTGAGCACATAATCAAATTCATTAGTTGCCGGAAGGACTTCCGAGCCGGTGAGCAGCGCGCCATCCACCAGGGCCTGAACGGGTTCAAAGTTTTCGTTTACCCAGACCTCCAGCTTTCCCTCGGTTTCATTTCCATTAGAGGATTCAAAATATGTGCATGCGAAATGCCTAGTCTTTTGTCCGTCAACCGTTTCTTCCCCGACAAGGCTGAAGGAAGCGCCGGCGCGGAATTCGGAATTGGAGTCAACTGAACTATGACTGAATTCCAGCTCCTTGAACAGGCCCATCAATCTCAGGCCCTCGGCATAGACATCATAGAATTCGTCGCCGCCCGTGATGTCATTGGGGTCGTCATATCCTTCGTCCTCCTCAAAGCTGCCTGGTTCGTCCCAGCCGGGATCCGCATCGCCGCCCTTACCGCCACAGCCTGCCACAAACATGACCAGCATCAGGAACACCAGGACAACTGCCAGCACCGTCAGCTTCTTCATAATATTACCCCCTTGAGAGAGATAAAAATTAAGGTTTTTAAAATATCTGGATATCACTGGGTCCTCTTGCTAAGGATAGCAGAATCATGTCGGCCTCGTCAACAAGGAATAACAGTCTGCTTGTATTCCGGAAAAGATAGAGGCGGCACCGCCTCGATCCTCCTGGGCGGTTATGCTAACCCGATTTTTTAGACTTTTTCTTTTCCGGGGCCGGCGTGTCCTTTACCCCGGCCGCTGTGACTACCGGTTATCTCCTGGTCTGGTTCATCTGGAGCTAACCTTAGCGGAACCGAATTACTGGAAAAGGGGGCTGCCCTGGCCGGCAGCCCCCTTTGATTCTATAACCCTGTGCCCTCGAGCAGTAAAACGGTTGCCCTGTTGATCTATCTCCTGCGGGTCATAACTTATTCTTTATTCCGGGAAAAACTCAACCTCAATGAAATCAGTGTAATACTCGTTACCCTGCAAATCGATAATCGTAAACCCGTACAAATAGATACCTTCAGTAACCTCCCAATTTTCAACTACTAAAGATCCCTCAACGGTAAACTGGGGCCCTTCATACCAGATCGCGTCATCCTCACCGGGCTCGGAAGTATCATCAAGATCGTAAAATCGTTCAGCGTAGTAAAGAAGCTGCACTACATCGCCGTCTTTTATTTTGATCATCTGCTTGGGGGCCATACCGGTAGCCGGGTCATAAACGGGCATGGCTCCAATAACCTTGCCCTCGGGGTTTGCCTCATCGTATAAAACGATCAGGTTGACCTCCTGGCCGTTTAACAGCGCCGGCACGGCATAGCGAATGTAATCATCGCCCGATTCTATTTCATAAAGGCATGCCCACTCGCCATTGATGGTGGTAATGATGCCGTCAAATTCAGTCAATATTTTTCCACTCGCATCAATTTCCACAAAGCTGTCCTGGTAGATCTGGGTATAATAGTCATCATCCTCTTTAACCCATGCGGTAAAATAGATGCTTTCAATATTGTTCAATTCTTCGGCCGGAATAACAATATCAAAATAGCTCTCATCTTGAACCGGAGCTACTTTCGATACATCAAGTTTGCTTATCGTTGTCCCGGTTAAAACCTCGGCAAACTCAATCACATAGTTTATATAATGAGGCGAAAAACCGCTTGTTTTATAAACGGAAATGCGCTCCTCCACCTCTTCTTTGCCGGTATAAGGGAAATAAATGGATAACCCGCCAGCATTGTCCACAAATTTACCCTGATCCTTATAGGCTACCGCCGCTTCAACAGCCTCAATCAGTGCACCGGCTTCATCCGGATAGTAAGCGAGGAACTGTTCTGCCATATGCACGATATCAACCATGTCGGTGCTGCCACCATATTCCGACGGCATCCCAAATTCACGGGCCTTGGAACGGGATTTGGCGATCGTCTGGTAGCTTGAACTGGAAATATCGGCTACGGCAACGAATTCCTCCAAGGCCCGGACAACTGCATCAACCTTGCTTAAATCAATCACGGCCAGGGTAGTAGCTTCATCTTCCATGCCATTGTTGTTATAAAAGCCGACAAAGCTGTCTACAATTTCACGCCCGATTTCAGCTCCACTTTGCTGCGGGTCGTTGCCCAAGGCGGTGAGCCAGGTTATGTAATCCCAGCCGTACCCCGGCTCCAGTTCCTCGGAGGCAATTAAATATTTGGCATAATCCTTCGCCATGTAAGCTGTTTCTAAGGTAGCCATGAGGCAGGCGTCAAAACCGAGAAATTCTAACGGATAGCTGGCTAAATACGAATTTTCAAAGGCCTCTTTTATTTCCGCTAAAGTTAACCCGTCGTAGTCAAACAGTTCATCGACTCCAAAGCCGTATACCGAGCCGCCCCCATGGTCCCACATGACCAGGCCGAACTTCTCCGCCGGAAAACTGTCCATGCAATAATTAATAAATTTAGCCAGGGTTGCACTTTCCCCCATATTTTCAGCCGGCATCTCTTCCAGCAACTGCAAATCTTCATCGACTACCCGGTAGCGGGCCAGGCCGTCACTGGGGACTACGTCGTTTTGCCATTGCGCTGTCCCGCCGGTCTGGATAATCACATTAATGCTTTCTTCGGGGATATCGGCGGAAATGATTTCGATAATATCTTCTGTAGCCATACCCGCTTCACTTTCCAGGTCGGATCCGTTTAAGTAAACCATGATGGTGTAAGCGGCACTGCCGTCAGGCAATGTATATTCCTGGCTGCTGTCATCGGAACAGAATACAAAAATGACGAACAAACAGATACAGATAATGGCTATTGCTACAAGGACTTTTTTCACTTATTTCTCCCCTCCCAAAAAAGAACTTGCCGTGAAGATGGCGACAAAAAGTTCCAGGTTTGCTTAAAAGTCCTTCTTTTCCATCGTTTTTCCGCCTTACCTGGCAATATATAGAGTTTTATGTCCAGAGAATTATAACAACTCCTATTTTGGCTGTCAATAACAACCCAGCCAGTATCTATAAATATCAGGCAATATTTCTCCAGTATGCAAATAAAAGCCGCCCGGCCGGGGCGGCGGCGTTTGCGGCTTACACCCGGCGGCCGAAATGGTCAACTTGCCGGTAAAATTTATTGAATTTTTTGCAGCAGGAACCATAGACCAAGTAGCTAATTTATACCCTGGTTGGCCTTTAAATAGATCATTTTTGCCAGTAACAATAGACCAAATGACGGACCTATGACCAAGCAAAGAAAGTAGATGAATAATGACTGTAACATTCTTAAACTTTTTACATGAGCTGCTGTCGAACCCTACTTTAATTCTGACCACCCTCCTTACACTGGGAGTTGTTCTGGTCAACGGCTGGACCGATGCTCCTAATGCCATTGCCACCTGCATTTCCACCCGATCCTTAAGCCCGCGCAGTGCCGTGATCATGGCCGCCGTTTTTAATTTCCTCGGTGTTTTAGTGATGACGCTGTTTAATACCAGGGTTGCCCATACGATTTATCAAATGGTCGATTTTAGAGGCAACCCCTATGATGCCCTGGTGGCGCTTTGTGCTGCTCTCGTGGCCATTGTGCTATGGGCCACGGGCGCGTGGTGGTTTGGCATTCCCACCAGCGAAAGCCATGCCTTGATTGCCGGTATATCCGGTGCGGCCATCGCCCTCCAGGGCGGTATGTCCGGCATTAACGCAACTGAATGGGTTAAGGTGCTTTACGGCCTGGTTCTTTCCACTATAGCGGGACTGGTGCTCGGCTTTGTGGTGGTTAAAACAAACGAGCATCTCTGCAGAAATCTGGACCGGAGGAAGGCTAATGGTGTATTTAGCCATGCCCAAATAGCAGGTGCGGCAGGCATGTCTTTTATGCACGGCGCGCAGGACGGGCAAAAATTTATGGGTGTATTCATGCTCAGTATATTTTTAGCCCGGGGAGAGGCCGGGGTGACGGATTTTATCATCCCTGTCTGGCTGATGGTTCTTTGCTCCATGGTGATGGCCCTGGGGACATCAATCGGGGGATACCGCATCATTAAGGCTGTCGGGCTGGATATGGTCAGGCTAAAACACTATCAGGGCTTTTCGGCAGACCTGGTTGCCGTGGTCTGCCTTTTGGCCGCTTCGATACTGGGATTACCGGTCAGTACAACGCACACCAAAACTACTGCCATTATGGGTGTGGGCCTGGCTAAACGTTTTTCCTATGTTAACTGGGCCATTGCCCGGGAAATGGTATCGGCGTGGATCTTAACCTTCCCGGGATGCGGATTGATTGGCTATCTCATGGTCCGTCTTTTTATGTTCGTTTTCTAACATTCAGGCCTCAAAATCCCCATCCCGCCTTTAAGAGGGGAAGCAGACTGGCACCCGTTTCATGGTGCCCCCTCTGGTAAAGGCATGGAGGCCTACCGCCTCTGATCGCGGGCAGTATCCGGGGGACCGGAATGGGAAAAGTTACCTTCATGCTGATGCCGGTGAAGGGAAACATGACAGTTTAAGCTTAAAGCCAAAAAAAACAGGAGAGAGAGGTACTATGGCCCGTAAAAAAGATAATTATTACTTCGATGCCTTTGTGGAGCTGGTAGATTATTCCTGCCAGGCTGCCAACCTGCTCCATGAAATTGTCAATAACTTTGAACCGGAGAAACTGGAGGAGAAAATCAAAGAGATGCATGCCATTGAGCATGCGGCAGATGAAGCCAGGAATCAGATGGTCCGCAAACTGACCCGGGAATTTATCACCCCCATTGAGCGGGAAGATATTATCGCCCTGGCCAATGCCATCGATGATGTAACAGACAAGATTGAAGATGTGGTGCTGAGAATGTATATGTACAATATCACCAGCATCCAGGAAGATGCGCTGCAGTTGGCCGGGATTGTGGTCAAGTGCTGCAACGAGCTAAAAGCAGCGCTGGTTGAATTCCCTAATTTCCGCAAATCGCAAACCCTGCACCAGTTAATCGTAAAAGTAAACAACCTGGAGGAAGAAGGCGACAAGCTCTTCACCAAGGCAACACGGCAGCTCTATGTGAACGGCAAAAGCTACCTGGAAGTGGCGGCCTGGGATCAAACCTTTCATTACCTGGAAAGATGCTGCGACGCATGCGAGGAAGTAGCCAACGTCATCGAAAGCATTGTCATGAAAAATTCATAAGTTTTCCCGGTGGTTGAACGGTGGCAAATTGTTAACTGACAGGGCACCGGTTGTTTTTGCAGCTACAGTAGCGTTCACGGGAGGCGTGAATCACTTCCCAGGCTTTCTCTTTGCTGTGCCAGGCGCCAATTTTCACCGGCTTATTTTCCAGCTCTTTATAGATTTTAAAAAAGTGAGCTATTTCCCGGGTTAAATGGAGAGGCAGATGGTCGTATTCGGTTACCCAGCCCCACAGGGGATCGCCGCGAGAGACACAAATGATCTTTTCATCTTTGCCTTTCTCATCCCACATTTCCAGCATGGCCACAGGGAAAGCCCGTATTTCACAGCCCGGGAATGTGGGGTCGCCGGCCAGCACAAGGCAATCCAGTTCATCTCCGTCTTCAGCCAGAGTTTCCAGGATAAAACCGTAGTCGGCCGGATAGTGGACCGATGAAAAGAGCATCCGGTCTAACAGGAAGCGGCCTGTGGTTTTGTCAAATTCGTACTTGTTTCTGGATCCTTTGGGAACTTCGATAAAAACGCGCACGTAATCCATACGCAAACGACTCCTAACCTTTGGGGGCCTGCTTTAAGCCGCCACAGTTGTATCCCCCATTTTCTTTATCTTACCCGAACAGGCCTATAAATAACTAAGCATGATTTTTACCTGTCTAAATCTAAAAAGTAGGGCCATAACGATAAAGACTATTTGCGTAGATCCTTATTTTGCCATTATTTTCATGCATCAGCTCAGACAAAAAAAAATTTTTTGACATAGGGGCTGTAAACAGATATAATAAATTAAACTTAAAAATCTAATAATGTTGCAAAGCTGAGCAGGCGATGAACCGGAAGCTGACGGTTCATGGGGCCGGGCCCGGGCGGCAGCAGATGAATTTGCACGAGAACATCTGTGGGACAGCGAGAGACCACAGATTTTTTTATAATGTACCGATCATAATCCTGGAGCATTAACAAGCCGGAGTGCGGTCATGATTAAGCTGATCATCAAGAAGTTTATTCCTAATTACCGCGATACAACCAGCGTTACAGTACGGGAGGCCTACGGTGTACTCTCCGGGGTCCTCGGTATCATCTGCAACCTGCTTCTATTTACCGTAAAACTGGCGGTAGGCCTATTTGCGTGCAGTATTGCGGTAATATCCGATGCCTTTAACAATCTAAGCGACCTGGGCTCATCCTTGATTACCATCTTCGGGGCCAAACTAAGCAACCGCCCGCCGGACAAAGAGCACCCCCACGGCCATGGAAGGTTAGAATATATTGCCTCCCTGGTCGTGTCTTTTATCATTTTTGGCGTGGGGCTGCAACTGCTGCAAAGCGCCGTGGAAAAAATCATTGCTCCCACGGCTGTTCTATTCAGCCCGGCGTCACTGGCCATATTATTATTCTCGATCATGATTAAATTATGGATGTTTTCCTATAATCGATATATCGGGAAAACCATCAATTCAGGCGTAAACATGGGGGTGGCCAGGGATAGTCTCAACGATGCTTACGCCACCGGCGCAGTAATAGCGGGAACCATCCTGGGCCGCTATGTTGACTTTCCCGTTGACGGGTTGCTGGGGCTGGTAATTTCGCTACTCATCTTATATACAGGATTCGGCATGGCCAGGGATTCAGTAAACCTTCTGCTGGGCTCCCCTCCAGACCCTCAGCTTGTGGATAATATCCGTTCCTGTGTCCTCATGGGTAAAAATATTAGAGGGGTTCATGACCTGATTGTGCACGATTATGGCCCGGGGAGGGTCACCGCCTCCATACACGCCGAGGTCTCCCACGCCCTGGACCTGGTCGATATTCATGCAGAGATTGATGAAATTGAACAGTTCGTTAAAAAAAAGCTGGGCATTGAGATCGTGATCCATATGGACCCCGTTAACGATCATTCTGAAAAGGGCTGAAAAACCGGAGCCCGGTCAAGCTTCCCGCAACTTTTGGCCGCTAATTATCCTTCCGCTGCCATTGGTTCAAAAAGAAGCCCCGTCCCCTATGCAGCAGCATCAGGTTCAGCGGCAGGGCGCTCTAAGTTTATGGTTTTTATCGAAAAATTCTTTTTTTAAGATAAACAAATCCGAGGCCTAAGGCGATCAAGGCTAACGAGACCAGAACGATCAGCGAATAAAGATCAAAATAAACGACAATCTTTTCCCAGGCGTCTCCGGCAAACCGGCCCAGATAAACGAGGACCATATTCCAGATAAATGTGCCCATGAACGTTAAAACAATAAATTCGCTAAATTTCATGCCCGATAATCCGGCCGGTAAAGAGATAATACTGCGGACAATCGGGATAAACCGGCAGAAGAATACCGCCATGTTGCCGTGCCTGGCAAACCATCTTTCAGCTTTACGCAGATCTTCTTTTTTTAAACGCAGGAGCCGGCCAATGCGGCTGCCGTAGAGGCGATTAATCCGGGCCATATTCAGCTTAAGCCCGATGGTGTAAATAATAATTGCGCCCAGCAGCGACCCCATGGTGGCGGAAATTATGACGCCCCAAACATTCATGCGGCTAAAAGTGGTCATAAATCCCCCGAAAAGCAAAATTATTTCAGACGGTATCGGCGGGAAGATGTTTTCAATGGTAATAAGTAAAAAAATACCGATATAACCATATTGACTGATGGTTTCAATAATAAAATCTTGCATATTGTTCTCCTGTATCAATCATTGGCCAGGTATGGCGTGGGTAAGCAGGCTTTAACCAGGTATTCGCCATACTCTATCATGATTACCATAGAATAAGAATATTTGCAGCACCGGTTTTACTCAAGGCCATGATGAGGCCGCCCGGCCGGATCGGGCACGTCTTCCCGTAGCCGCGCAGGCCCTCATGCACCGTCCAGCCGGAAACCCCGGCCATGCCACTTTTTAACACAGTACGGAATCGGGGTGCGCGGAGGCAAAATGCCGCGCACCCCGCTGGTCCGGCGGTAATCCCCTTACCATGACCAGCTTTCCGTCCGGTTGAATCTACCCTGGCAAACTTCGGCAAAGGCCTTCCGATTTCCTTTCTCCGGCCCCTTAGCGGAATCTTGAAAAGAAGGCGCCCAGGATAGCCAGCAGCGTGCCTATAGAGTACATGCCATCGACTCCTGCACATAAACTGTTGTTATTATAATAACAGATGTTTGATTTAAAAAAGCAAGCAACCGCGATCACTTAAATATATCTATTCAAGCCAATCCGCATCCCCTTCAAGCCCCGTCAGCGCCTGAACACCTTCCATAAACTCATGCCAGTTTACATTTTCCATGTAGCTTATGAACAGTACCTCGTTGATGCCTTTGTCCTCAATGAACTGGAGGATGTTCTTACCCGTAGCGCCAATGCTATAGAAGCGCGAATCCACGATATAGATCTCCTCGTAGTGGGGCAGCAAAAAGGGCACCAGCGCGTTGCCAAAGGAGTCCTTCACCACCAGGATCCTTTTGCCGTTCTTTACCTCTGTTTTGATTACACTCCAGGTGCCGCCGCCCGAGCTGATGAAAACGAGATATTTATCTGTCGAGCTGTCCGCGTACTGCAGATCGATGACCGCGCTTTTCTGGCCCTCCTCGGCGTAGTAAATGGTAAACTCGTGTTCCGTAAACGGCAGATACACCGATATGGTGTCAGGATTCTCCTCAAGGCTTTTGTCCAGGGTCTTGGAGTAGGAGCTGCCGAGGAAGCCCTCCAGGTCGATCCTCTGGTATTTCTCCAGCGGGACGGGCTTCTCTCCACGCGCTTCCATGAAGGCGCAATAGCCATAATAAGCGCCTAAGGCGGTCCAGTGATGGTCCGTGCGGAAATAAAGGTACTCGCCGGTATGGCGGTTTAAGGCATCATAAACGTTAACTGACCGGATCCCGGGGTCCAGCCTGCTATTGAGGTAATACAAGGCTTCGTTCTGCGAATCGGTGATCCCCTTGTACTGCCTGAGCTGGACAAATTCGCTGTTGGAGGGGGCAATCATGGAGTAGATCTTGACGTCCTGGCCCAGCTTCGCTCTGTACAGGTTCAAAATATCGGCATAGAAGTCAAAGTTTTCTTTATTGAATTTAAACAACTGCACCGCCTGGCCGTCCACAACGAGCCAGTAGCCTACATTGCGATCGTCGCCGTCGTCCACCTGCGGCGGCTTGGGATCATTATCCGGTGGATCTTCGGTTTCCACGGGCTCTTCCGGGGAAGTTTCCCCCTCCTTTTCAGGCGGATCCGGCAGCTTTTCATAGTCGGTTATAAGGGAAACGCCGGGGCCCAGGATTGAAAAGGCCTGTTTGATCTCCCGGCTCGCCTTGACCAGGCCGTCACGGAGAATAAAGGTGTCGCTGTAATAATCTTCAAGGCCGCGAAAGTAAGTACCGCTAAAAAGGGCACGGGCGCTGAATTCCGGCCGTTTCGCCAGGGCCCGGTGTTCAAGCGCGGAAACAGTGGGTTTCTCTGTGTTAAAAAAATTGGCCAGCCCCAAAAGCGTAAGCGTCAACAGAAAAAATAAGACATCCACCCGCAGCTTAGACATCGCCTTTACCTCCAGCAATTTTTGGTATACATGAGAAAACTCGAACAAGCCGCTTCATCATGGCGCGTCGAAAGCGAAGCCATCCTTTGCCCTCCATTTTGCCAGGTGCCGGATCGCCGCCGCTGCACGCTTCGCCACGGCCACTGCATCGAGCAGCCATTGGCTTCCGGGGTACGGCTTTCGATCAGGCGCCTTCCCCTCTTCCCGGAATAAAAATGGGTATCGACAGCGGATCCTTGGAGCCCTAAAACCGGAAATACAAAAACGGGTTATACGATTGCCCTACCAGGAAGATAATCGAGAGAACCAGGATGGCCATATTGGCCAGGGGCTGCAGCACTTTGTGCACCACCATCATCCCCTCCGGCTTTCCGGGGAAAAGCCCCTTTACCCGGCCGCCCAGGTATTTCAGGACCGGGGTGCAGCCGACGGCGGCAACAAGTAAAAACAAGGCGTTATTCCAGAAATGGATCGCCACTTCCGGCCCTGAAAAGGCGGAGGCCTTTACTCCGAACATGATGCCAAAGAACTCCAGCGCCTCTCCCAGGTCCACATGATAGAAAAACACCCAACCGGCCAGTACCGCCGTCCACAAGTAGAGCCTGGAGACGATGGCCGGCAGCTTTGCGAACAACCGCAAAAGGAATTTTTTCTCCAAAACAATCAGAACAAAATAATAAAGACCCCACAGCACAAAATTCCAGCTGGCGCCGTGCCATAACCCGGTAAGCGACCAGACCACGAACAGGTTTCCGATATAGTGTCTCCTGTTGCCGCCTAAAGGGATGTAGACGTAATCCCTGAAAAAACTGCCCAGCGAGATGTGCCAGCGTCTCCAGAACTCGGTGGCGGACCGGGAAATGTAGGGGTAGTTGAAATTTTCCTTATAAGTAAATCCGAACATCTTCCCCAGGCCGATAGCCATATCGGAATAACCGGAAAAATCAAAATAAATCTGCAGCGCAAACAAAAAAATGCCCAGCCAGGCCCCGGTGACCGGCAGCCGTGTATAATCCACGCCCAGAAAGCTCTCACCAATTTTCCCCGCCGTGTTGGCTATTAATACCTTTTTACCCAGGCCCATAATAAAACGGCTGACCCCGTCATGAAACTGCTTCAGGGTTTCCACCCTGTGTTCGATTTCCGCGGCAATGTCTTTGTAGCGCACGATGGGCCCCGCCACCAGTTGATGGAAAAGGGAAACAAAAAGCAGCAGCTTTAAAAACGATGGCTGCGCCTCGGTCTCTCCCCGGTAAACGTCGACCACATAGGAAATAGTTTGAAAGATATAAAAGGAGATGCCTATGGGCAGGCCGAAAGAGGCGATGTGCAGCTCTGTGCCAAGCAGGCTGTTTAGATTGTCCGCGATAAAGCCGGCATATTTAAAAAAGCCGAGTATGATCAGGTTTACCGCTACCGACACGGCTAGCGCGGCCCGGCCTTTCCAGTTGCCGCGGTTCCGCCCCACCACCAGCGCGTTAAAGTAATCAAAGAGGGTGGAGAAAACAAGAAGCGCAACCCACACCGGCTCCCCCCAGGCATAAAAGATAAGGGAAGTAATGACTAACAGCCAGTTGCGGAAAGTTCTATTTTTAACCACATAATAAAGAGCCAGATTCAGAGGCAAAAAAACACAAAGGAAAAAAAGGCTGGAAAAAACCAATTTTGATGGCCTCCTCTGGTAATTTATACTGTCTACCAGATAAGCCGTAAGCGACAGCTGCTTCTGGCGTGCCTGAACGATAAGGCCAGGGGTAACTGCGGATACAGCAAATATATTTTATGGCAAATTTTGCATCTGGTTGGACCATAAAAAAAGTGCCGGACAGGCCGCACCCTAAAATAAAAAAACCTCCAGGTAGACTAGGGAAGGTTGTTTTTTGGTCCAAAATAGTCTATTTTCACAGCCATAATTTAAGCCTCATTACCGGGATGTCTTTGATGATGTAGCTCTTAACATAACTTTAGCATATCGCGGGCGAACATACAACGGATTTTTCGACAAAAAATTAAAAACGATACCAAGCAGATGCGGTTAATTCATCCCGGCAACAAGAAAATAAAAGGGGACGGAACCCGCCAGGCCAAAGCCGGACCGGTAACTCCATCCCCCTGTCACCGCACCCTGTCATGCTTATTTATACTGCCGGCGAATCTTTCGCGAAGTCGTCTTCTCAAACTCGGTTTCCCGGTAGATGACCCGGCGGATGCGCTTGTACGAGACAAGCTGCTCATTGACCTTTTGCACCTCTTCTTCCAGCAGCGCCTGGACGGCCTCCCGATCCGGGTCCGGTCCAAGCTTCTCCTTTACGTTCTCCATATCCGGGAAAATGGCCGCCGTAATGACGATATCGCCCCGCTGATCCACTTCGCCGGAAACCAGGGATTCGGCCACATAAGGTGAACGGGACAGCAGTGCTTCTATCTCCTCCGGGAAAATATTCTTGCCATTCTTAGAGATAATCACATTCTTTTTACGGCCGGTGATGATGCAAAAGCCATTCTCGTCAATATAGCCCAGATCGCCGGTATGAAAGTATCCTTCCGCATCGATGGCTTCAGCCGTTGCTTCCGGGTTTTTATAGTAGCCGAGCATAATATTGGGGCCGCGGGCCACAATTTCTCCGATACCGTTCTCATCCTGGTCGACGATCTTGATTTCCACGCCGGGCAGCGGCAGCCCGGCAGCACGGTTGTTAAAATCAACATCCCGGTTTAGGGCCAGGATAGGCGCACATTCCGTTAAGCCATAGCCTTGCAGGCAGGCTATCCCCAGGTCCTGCATGTCGCTGAGTATTTGCGGATCCACCGGGGCGCCGCCGGAAATAAGCATGCGCAGCCTGCCGCCGAAATTTTCATGCACCGGGGCAAAAATTTTCCGGCGCAGGTCTAGACCAAACTTCAGCAGCAATTTCGAAAGTTTAAGGCCTAAGGCGAATTTTCGAGCCAGTTTCTTATCGGCCTTGACTTTTTTCATGATCCCCCGGTGAAACATCTCCAGCATCAGCGGTACCACCAGCATTATGGTTGGCCTGGCTTCCTTTATATTCTGCAAAATATGAAGCAGCCCCTCGCAAACGGCAATGGCGGAGCCGCGGTAAATCTCGCATAAAAAGCCGCAGGTGCATTCATAGGTGTGGTGCAGCGGCAGCACCGACAGGAATACATCTTCGGGGCCGGTGTAAATCATGGAACACATGCCCTCAAGATTGGCGCAGATATTTCGATGTGACAGCATGACCGCCTTGGCTTCGTCCGTGGTGCCGCTGGTAAATAGCAGAATGGACATGGCTTCCGGGTCCAGCGGCGCATCGAGGAAAGTGCGGTCTCCTTCCGCAAGCAGTCTTCTTCCTTCCTCCAGCAGATCCCCGAAATATAGAACGTTTTCCCGCCCCGGCAGGCGATCCATGCAGATGAATATTTTTACACCCGGTATATCGCCAATAATGTCATCAACCAGTTGTTGTTTGGAAGAAGAATAAATGAGGACATTCACTTCTGCTCTCTCGATCATACTGGCTATTTCCTGCTTCGGCAGATCTTTATCCAGGGGGACAACAACCCCGGTGCCATTGGCTACGGCAAGATAGGATACATACCATTCATAACGGGTTTCGGCCAGAATGGCTACCCGGCTGCCCCTGCTGGCATGATGGAGGAGCGCTGTGCCCAGCGCATTGACGTCGTCGGAATACTCTTTCACGGTAATATGGACGTAGGGCCCGCCCCGCTCTTTTTTCACCATGAACGCTGTGCGCTCCCCATACAAGGCCGTGCTCTGCCGAAGCATGTCGCGCAGATCCTTTATTTTTCTTACTTCATACAGCGGTATGTTTTTCATTTTGCCTCCTCCACAAAAATAGTTAGGAGAAAAATTATACCAGTTAAATAAGTATAACTGATGCTAAAATTCCTTACAAGTAAAATTCGACCCCGTGTGATCGGTCTGTGATATTGTCACCCCGTAAGCGGTCTGAGAAAATGTCACCATGATGAGAGGAGACATTTTCTTGAACCAGAAAGAAGCAAGAAGGGTGTATGTAATGGAACAGGTAGTGCAAGGACAATTAACCGT
>JAKPEE010000030.1 GCA_029552125.1 Bacillota bacterium
CCCGGCTCCACTTTGATCGCTGCCTTGATCTCATCTATGATGGTTTCAGTGTAACGCTGACCCTGTATTAGCATGCTTCTATGCTACATCAATCGACCCCCGGTGTCAAGTGTGTGCTCGGATCACCACGAGGGGGGAGGGGGTATTGGAATCCCCGGCTTTAATCCTTTTACTTCTGGCTTCTGACTTCTGAATTCTGGATTCCCTAAAAAGGGGTAAACTCTGCGCTAAATCCCTGTTCTCTAAAGCCGGATTACCCTGGTAAATATGCTGCCATGCATAAAACCACCCTCCCTGGAAAAAAATGAATCAGGGAGGTTTTTTCATGCTGGTAGACTGCCAGAGAAGAATCCTGGGCTTACTTTTAATCTTAAGCTTTTGCATGGCTTTGCTGGGATTAAAATTATTCAAGATACAGATCTTGCAGGGAGCCGCATTGTCTCAGCAGGCGGTGCGCCAGAGGGCTTTGGGCCTGGTGATCCTGGACGGCCGCGGCGATATCCAGGATCGTTACGGCCGGTCGCTACTGGACAGCCGGCACGAGGTAGGCCTGGCTGCTTTCCCCGCCCAATACCGCGGTAGGGAAGACGATATCCTGCAAAGCTTAAATCATATCCACGGGATTGAGAAAATAGCCGCTCCTCCGTACGGGGTGTTGCCTTTCTGGGTATCTACGGTGTTGTCGGACGGGTTTACCCCGGCCCTGGGCAACCTGCCGGGCTTAATCCCCGCACCCAACCCCCGCCGCTACGGGCCGGGAATGCTGGCCACTCATCTTATCGGCTACATGGATAGCGAAGGCCGGGGAGTCAGCGGAATTGAGCGTGCTTTTGATGATGCACTATCCCGGGGCCAGAAAACCGTCCTGGCGGCACTGGTGGACAGGCGCAATCGCCTTATCCCCGGCCTGGGCTACCGGATCCGTAAAAGCGATACTTATTCACATAATCTAGTCCTTTCCCTGGACGGCGGGCTGCAGCGGGAAGTTGAACAGGTTATGGATCGCTACATCCAGCAAGGGGCTGTAGTCATTATGGACCCGTGGAACGGTGATATCCTGGCCATGGCCAGCCGCCCCAATTTTCATGCCGGCTCCTTGAGTGATTACTTGCAGGCAGCGCAGGAACCCCTGGTAAACCGGGCTTTGTCGGATTACCAGCCCGGTTCTGTTTTTAAAACTGTCGTGGCGGCGGCAGCACTGGAAGAAGGGCTGGTGACGCTTTTTCAAACCTTTCAGTGTAACGGCGGCGTTAATATCGACGACCTGTTTATCACCTGCTCCAACCTGCACCAGAAGCAGGAAATTACCCTGGTGGAGGCTTTCGCCCATTCTTGCAACAGCGTTTTTATTGAACTGGCCCTGGAACTGGGAGCTGAAAAAATGGAAAAGTATGCACGAATTTTTGGCTTCGGCGCGCCGACAGGGCTGCCGGTGGGCGAAAGTGCGGGCCTTTTACCCGCACCGGAAGATCTGGCCAACCGGCGCGCCCTGGCTAACATGGCTATTGGACAGGGGGATTTGCAGGCCACACCTCTGCAGGTCGCAGCCATGATGGCGGCCGTGGCCAACGGGGGCAGGCAGATTAAACCGCGGCTGGTTCTGGATGTGGTTGACTCTTCCGGGCGGAAGTTAAGACATTATTGGCCGCAGCAGGGGGGCAGTATTCTTAGTCCTGCTACGATTAATAAATTAAAGTATCTACTGCAGGCTGTGGCGGAGCAGGGCACGGGAAGGCCGGCCGGTTTAAGCTCTCTGGCCCCGGCAGGGATGAAAACCGGCACTGCTGAAAGCGGGCGCGGTCGCACCTATAATTATTGGGCCGCGGGATTTTATCCCCTGGATAAACCCAAAGCCGTTGTTGTCGTTTTTGCCGATGAGTTTAAGGGAGGTTCGGCCGCGCAGGTATTTGGAGAGATTGTACGCCTGATGATTAATAATCAATAGCCCTTAATAAAGTATTCAGTATCCAGTATTTAGTATTTCAGGAGTAATTTTGATCCTTTTGATTTCAATATTCTGACCTCTGACTTCCGACATCTAAAAAAGGGCTGCCCTATAAAGGACAGCCCTTTGTCCAGTCGTCTGGCTAATCTTAACTGGTTTTTTCTTTGGCCGATTCGCTCTTGTTAATCCACAGAGCGAAAACCATGGCCAGAACCACAGCAGCGCGAACCGGTTTGAAAACCAGGTCCCAGATGTGCGCCGCGGTGCGGATGCGCGGTTTTTCCGGTAATCCGTACTTGACCTCGGCGTTCTCTTTGCCGTCTTTAAGCAGGTACATCATGGCCAGGCCGTCCAGCTCTTCCACGCCGTAGATATCGGCATTGGGGTGGCCATTCTTTTTCACTTCAGCCAGGCGCCGTTCAGCCAGGGCCATTATCTCCGAGCGGTCGCCGTAAGTGATAGCGCCGGTGGGACAGGTCTTGGCACAGGCGGGAATCATGCCGGCAGCGATGCGGTCGTAACAGAAGGTGCATTTTCTGGCCACGTTGGCCGCCTGATCAAAGCCGATCACATTGAATGTACAGTTGGCGGCACAATAGTTGCAGCCGATACACCTTTTTTCATCGATCACCACCGTGCCGTATTCAGTGTGCGAAATGGCGTTGGCCGGGCAGACCTTGATACAGGCGGCGTCGGTGCAGTGGACGCAGCCCAGCTTGGTAAAGGTCCAACTGAGTTTACCGTTCTGTTCGTACTCCCGGAAGGCGATTTTCGTCCAGGTTATGGGCGAAAAGCGGGGCGGGTTTTCATAGGTCCCGGTAAACTCAGTTTTTTCCGCCGGAAGCTGGTTCCACTGTTTGCACGCGGCCTGGCAGGCGCGGCAACCGATACATTTGGAGTTATCGATCAGCATCGATTTCTTCATAGGTTACACCACCTTCCTGATATTGCAGAGGAATGCCTTGAATTCGGGGATGGTGGTGTTGGCGTCTCCGACCGAGGGGATGAGATCGTTGGTGACGGCCCCCTTGGCCATGCCCATGAAGCCCCAGTGGAAAGGCATTCCGACGATATGTTTTTTCTCGCCGTTAATGATCATCGGCTTGATGCGGTTGGTAACACAGGCCTTAGCCTCGATGCCGCCCTGTTCCCCGTTGTGGACCAGGCGCTTGCTCTCAATGCGTACCAGGTCGCCGTTTTTAATGCCCAGGCTCTCCGCCAGCTCTTCATCGATCTCGACAAAGAGCTCCGGCATCATCTCGTTCAACCAGGGGATGTTCCGGGTCAAAGCCCCGGACTGGTAGTGCTCGGTGATGCGGTAAGTGGTCATAATGTAGGGGTAGTTGCTGTCGCCCACAGCGGCGTAATTGTCGTACCAGCGCTGGCTGACCGGGTTGAACGTGGCCTTGGGATAAAGCAGGTTCGGCACCGGGCTTTCCGCCGGCTCAAAGTGGGCCGGGAGAGGTCCGTCGTTGACCGCGTCAGAGAAGAGGCGGCCGCGGCCTATTGGCAGCATGATGAAGGGGAATTGGGCCACCTCCTCAAAGCTCCAGGCCCCGGGCCAGTCGGGGATATCCAGGTTCTTGACCAGCTTGCCTTCCTCGTCCCACCAGAATACCTGCAGCTCCGGGTTCCAGGGGTTTCCTTCCGGATCGGCCGAGCAGCGGTTGTAGACGATACGCCGGTTAAGCGGCCAGGCAAAAGCCCAGCCCAGGTTGGAGCCGATGCCTTCCTTCTCCTTGATCCTGCTCTTGCAGGCCGGGTTATCGAGGTTATTGTAGTAGCCGCTGAAGAGCCAGTTGCCGCAGGCGGTGGTGCCATCGTCCTGCAGGCCCACGAAATTGGTGACCGGCGCTCCGGTAGAGGTATTGTACCCGTTTATCTCCAGGCAGACCTTGACGATATCCACCTGGGCCGGATCTTCATCTTTACCGTAATTCCAGTTCGCCTTGACAATGGGGTCCGGGAAAGCGCCGGATCCGTCGGCGTATTTTTCCTGTACCTTTTTAAACAGCTCGTAAACGATCTGCAGGTCGGCTTTACATTCTCCGGGCGGGTTTTGGGCCTGCCACTGCCACTGGATCCAGCGCCCGCTGTTGGCCTTGGTGCCTTCTCGTTCATACGCAGCGGTGGCAGGAAGGAGGAACACTTCGGTTTCTATTTCCGCCGGGTTCATGCCGGGCGCTTTCCAAAAGGCGGCTGTCTCATTTTCAAAGATGTCCACTGAGACCAGCCATTCCAGCTTGGTCTGGTACTCGCGCTTATGGCCGGCCGAAGGACCGGTAACAGCGGGGTTATCCGCCCAGCAGATCAACCCTTTGACTTCACCTTCGCCCATATATTTATACATGCCGATATGGGAATGATCGCGGTGATCCAGCTTGGGCAGGTAATCGTAGCAGAAGTCGTTCTCCACGGTGGCATGGTCACCCCAGAAGGCTTTAAGCATGCTGACCAGGTACTTCGGTTTATTGGCCCACCAACTGGTGGCCGGGGTTTCCTTTTCGATATAATCGGCCAGGGTCGGGTGCAGCGCCGCCTTGGGCGCTCCCAGGTAACCGGGGATGATATGGTAGAGGGTGGCCATATCGGTAGAGCCCTGCACGTTGGACTGGCCGCGCTGGGCGTTGACCCCTCCGCCGGGGATGCCCATATTGCCTAACAGCAGCTGCACCATCGCTACGGCGCGCACATTTTGCGAGCCGTGGGTGAACTGGGTGATACCCATGGCATAAAGGATGTTGCCGGCCTTATCCGGCTGGCCGGTGGAGGCGTAAAGCTTGTAAGACTCCTCGAGAAGGGCCGGGTCGCACCCGGTAATCTTGCTCACTTTATCGAGGGTATATTGGGCATAGAATTGCTTCATTATCTGCAGCACGCACTGCGGATTTTGCATCTCTGGATCCTGGCGGATATTGCCCGCGGCGTCTTTCTGGTAGCTCCAGGTGGAGCGATCGTATTTTTTGGCGTTTCGAGCCGGGTCGTCCTGAACACCGGAGAAGAGACCGGTTTCTTCATCAAAAGTAAAGTCTTCGTTTACCAGGAAGGGAGCGTCGGTGTAATGCCTGACATACTCTTTTTGATAGAGTTCATTTTCGAGGATATAATTTATAAGCCCGCCCAGGTAAGCGATATTGGTGCCGGGACGAATGGGCACATGCAGGTCAGCCACTGCGGCAGTGCGGCTGATGCGCGGATCCACCACGATCAGCTTGGCCCCTCTCTCCTGGCGCGCTTTCTCAATCCATTTCATAGAGATGGGGTGGTTCTCCGCGGTGTTGCCGCCGATGTTCATAAATACATCCGAGTTTTTATAGTCAATCCAGTGATTGGTCATGCAACCTCTTCCGAATGTGGCGCCAAGACCGGCGACCGTGGAAGAGTGTCAGAGACGGGCGCAGTGGTCGATATTAACAATCCCCAGTGTCCGCGCCATTTTATTAAAGAGATAATTTTCTTCGTTGGTGCAGAAGGCGCTGCCCAGCCAGGCAATGGCATCGGTGCGATTGACTGTAACCCCGTTTTCATCCTTTCCGGTAAAGTACTTATCGCGGGTATCCTTGATGCGCTGGGCGATGGTATCATACATCCACTCCCAGCTTTTCTCTTCCCAGGTGCTGCTGCCCGGGGCCCGGTAAAGGGGCTTGGTCAGGCGATTGGGGTTGGGCTTGGGACGGCCCTTGGAATCGTAGATATAAGAAACATTATATATGGAAGAGCCTTTGCTGCACAGGGATCCTTCATTGATCGGATGGTCCGGATCGCCCTCGGCGTTGATAATGACGCCGTTTTGCACGTGGCAGATAATGCCGCAGCCAACGCCGCAGAAAGTGCAGATAGTCGGCACTTCGCGCCCGTAGTGGACCCGTACCGGTTCGGCCGCTTCAGCAACGCCCTTCATCCCGGAGCCCACCAGGAAGGAGGCGGCAGCGGCTGTTCCCGTAAGCTTTAAAAAACTACGACGTGATAGCTTCATAGACTTAAGTCACCCCCTGTTAATTGCTCTTCCCCACGGCAGGTTTCGCCGCTGCGGGAGCAGTTTTTTCTTCTTTTACTTGAACTTCACCGAACTTGGGCCGCTTGGTGAGGCGGTCGATCAGCGGGACACAGGCATTCATGATCAGGATGGAGAAAGCCATCCCTTCGGTGGGCGCCAGGAACACGCGGAAAGTCATCAGCAGCAGCCCGATGCAAACCCCGAAGATTAACTTTCCTTTTGGGGTAATCGGGCTGGTTACCCAGTCGGTGGCCATAAACAAGGCGCCGATCATTACTCCGCCGGCGACCACGTGATAGACGCCCAGGTAGAAGCTTCCTTCGGCGATGAGGCCGTAAAGGAAGGTGGTGCCGATGATCGCCATCGGGATGTGCCAGCTAATATGTTTTTTATAAATCAGGTAGGCTCCACCGATAAGTACCGCCAGGGCCGATGTTTCCGAGAGGGAACCGCCGGGATGGGCTAAAAAGAGGCGGCTCAAGGGAGGCATATACTCGACTACACCCTGCTTTAATAATGCCAGCGGGGTAGCCTGGGTGACAACGTCCATGCTGCCGAAGAAAGGACGCAAGGGAGCGAAGGTAACGGTAACATAATTGAATACCGGCACCAGCATAATTACCGCTAAACGGCCGAACAAGGCCGGGTTGAAACGGTTCCAGCCCAGGCCGCCCATAAGTTCCTTGGCCAGTCCGATGCCGATAAAGGTGGCCAGAATTGCTGTCCACCAGGCTGTGCCAGCTCCAAAAAGCAAAGCCACCAGCAATCCTGTAACCAGGGCGCTGCCGTCCCTTAAACTATGGGGTTTTTTCATGACTTTGCGGAAAAGCAGCTCGGTCAGCACTGCGGTAGCCATGCAGACAAAAATTAAAAATACGGCGCTCCATTTAAAGAGGACAATGGAGACAGCGGTAACGGGCGCCAGGGCAATGAGCACGTCGCGCATGGCATGGCTTACCGTTGCCGGTGATCTTAAGTGTGGGGATGGAGAAACTGTTAATTGCAGTTCGTGATCCACCATACTATCTTTTTCCCTCCTCTAAATAACAGTACAAAGCTGCGGCTGCGGACCGCTTACGGCTACTTCTTGGCCGCGCGGGCTGCAGCGATATGTCTTTTTGTTTCTCTGACAAATTGCACAATGGGCCGGTTGGAGGGGCAGACATAAACACAGATGCCGCACTCAAAACAATCCATGGCGCCCCATTCGGCGGCCAGGGAATAGCGGCCCGTTTCCGCATATACTCCGATATAGTTGGGGTAGAGGAACATGGGGCAATGCTCCACGCACTTGGCGCAGCGGACGCAGGACATGTGCGCGGTATCGACCACCATGGCGGGGGTGAAAATTAAAATGCCGCTGGTACCCTTGACCACCGGAATGTCGAGGCGTTTCTGGGCCCATCCGGTCATGGGGCCGCCCATAATGATTTTGCCCACCAGTTGAGGCGGAGCGAACACAGGATAGCGCACTTCACTTTTGTCCAGCTCGGCTTCTTCGATAGAAGCTCCTTTAAAGCCGCCGCACTGTTCGATCACATGGCCGATGGGTGTGCCGATACGCACTCTTACGTTCCCGGGCTTGGCGGCGCCGTCGCCGGTAATGGTCAGCACCCTCTCGTAGAGGGGCTTTCCAAAACGGCAGGCCTGGTAAATGGCAATGGCGGTAGCCACGTTTTGCACTACAACGCCCACGTCAAAAGGCAGCTTGCCCGGGGGTACTTCCCGGTCCATGGTCGCTTTGATTAATTGCTTCTCAGATCCTTGCGGATATTTAACATCGAGGGGAATAACTTCAATATTGCTCTCCCCGGCAATCTTTGATTTAAGCGCCTCAATGGCATCGGGCTTGTTGGTTTCAGTCCCGAAAATGATCCTGGGTGCATCTACAACCCTGGCGATGAGTTTGGCTCCTTCGATCAATTGATCGGTCATCTCCACCATCATGCGGTGGTCGCAGGTTAAGAACGGCTCGCACTCGCAGGCGTTAATGATTACGGCATCGATGGCCCTGGGCGGGCTCAACTTGACATGCGTGGGAAAAGCGGCGCCGCCCATACCGACAATCCCGGCTTCTTTGATGGCCGCCTTAATTTCGTCCTTGGAAAGTTTAGCTATATCGCGCTCGGGCCATTCCGGTTCTTTTTGATCGGGATCAACCTGGATGACCACACTTTCCACCTGGCTGCCGGTAAAATAGGGACGGGGTTCGATGGCTGTGACCGTTCCATCAACGCTGGAATGGACAAAGGCGCTGACAAAAGCGTTGCTCTCGCCGATCTTTTGGCCGGTTTTGACCTTATCTCCCACCTTGACCACAGCGTGGCAGGGCGCTCCGGTATGCTGGTGCAGCGGTATGATGACCTCTTCAGGCAGGGAGATGGTGGAGATGGGTTTGTCTTGTGAAAATTTTTTGTAGTGGGGGAGGAAAACTCCCCGACTAAAGGTTTTTACCGTCACTCTTTACCACCCCTATAATTAGGCTTCAAAACAAACAGAAAATGTTACGCTGACCTCCTACATGCATGGTTACCGGACTGTTATATGCAGCTAAACCTGTACCTTTTAAAATCACCTCCTCAAATCCATTGTGCTAAAGCGATAAAATAACAAAGCCCTTCACTTCGTTCGATTAGATAAATATGTAAGGGAATTGTTTCACTTGCAATCGCTAAAAGAACTTGACCATTAGCCAGCACCCGGTAGGTATTAATTTTACTTATAGTAATACATATACCTTATTCGAAAGAGTCCCAGGAAAATCCTCTTTTTTAAATATTGAAAAATATTTACTTTTTTTTAAAACCTGGGCTTGCAGCGCAGGACTACGGCACTGCTGCTTTTTTACTTCCGTCCGGTTATGCCCTCTCCCTGTTTGGAAGAGGCCCTAAGGGTAAGGGTGTAAGCTGTTTACAGGGGCGATATCTAGAGGACATCGCATTGTCTCGGCAGTGTTTTTAGGCAGCCTGCAGAAACCGTGGACCGTCTTCATGTAAACAGGCCCGGTTGGAAAAAATACCTTCCCTAATTTGTTTGATTGAAGCATCAGAGCAAGTAGCGGAGGAAGAATTTGCCGCCCAGGTATGTGCCGGCCAGGATGGCCAGGCCGAAGACCCAGCCGTGCAGGGAGAGAGAGCTGACGCCGCCTAAAAATCCACCGATATTGCATCCAAGGGCAACCCGCGAACTGTAGCCCATCAGGATACCGCCAGCCAGGGCTGACAGCAGATATTTACGGGAGCGGGGGCGGCGGAGGCGAAATTCATGATGCAGCAGGCTGGACAGGAATGAACCGCCGATCATGGCTGCCGCTAAGTGGATGAACGGGTGATCTAAGAAAATGCGGTTATCTCCGGTGTAGAGCAGGCCTTCAAAATAGTGCCATCGCTCCGGGTTGAAGCCGGCCTGTGCGCTCAACCAGCCGGAGAAATAGGTCAACCCCCCGGTAATGCCCCAGGGGCTCCCCCACAGGTAAAGCAAGAGCGAGTTAATCAGGGCCAGTCCTGCCGCACCGGCGCTATAAGGCCAGGAGCGGGCGGTAAAGATGCTTTTGAACCGGGAGGCAGCGTGGTGTAGCGAGAACTTTTCGCGGCTTAGTCTGGCTAATCCGCTTTTCCTTTCATAGCGCCAGGCCAGAAGGTAAAGGAGCAGCAGCAAAGTAAGCTGCAACGCCAGGGAAGGCAGCCAGCCCAGGTAATCGGGCAGGAAAATGGCAGGCGAGCGGGAGATAGAAAACTGATACCACCATCCCAGGTGCCACGCCCCGGCAGCGGATCCGGCTAAAAGGCCGGTAAAGGTAATCCACTGCATCAGGTAACCTTCTCCCATGCGCATAAGACAACCGGAAACACAGTTGCCGGCGATGACCATGCCGAAGCCAAAAATAAGGCCGGCAGCGACGGTATGAAGGCCGGCCGGATTAATGTTCAGGTGCACCGCTCCGTTAGTTAAGGCATAAATCAGCGCAAATGCGGAGGTGGTTAGGCCCAGAACCAGCAGTATAGCCCGGGCCATGGTTGTATTACGGATGAGAAAGATATCTCTGAAACCTGCGGCAAAACAAAAACGTGAGCGCTGCATGATGTATCCAAAGAGGAAACCGCACAGGGCAGGGTAGAAGAAGCCGCGGATGTAACTATGAAGCAGTAGAGCCGCAACCAGGAGCAAGGGAAGAAGGGCCCACCTTTTTTGTTGTATTTTCTTTGATTTTAGCTTAAGATCAAGAGGTTGGCCGATATAAACCACTCCCACTAATTATGTTATAATGATAAGGTAGATTGCCATATGCACTATTATACTATAAAGTATTCGGAGAAGTATAACTGATGGATTACAGCCACTTGTACACATTTTGTACAGTAGTTGAGGAGGGTAGTATTTCCAAAGCGGCGCGGAAGCTTTTTGTAACCCAGCCCGCCGTTAGCGTGAAAATTCAAGAACTGGAAGATTATTACCAGGTCAAGCTCCTCGAACGGACCAATAAAGGGGTCATACCTACCGAGGTCGGCCTGTTTGTTTACAATGAAGGAAAAAGAATTGTCTCCATGTTTATCAATATTCAAAAAGAGATAGAACGTTCCCGCAGCCTGGTAGACGACATCCTCGTCGCCGCAGCCAGTACCATCGGCAATTTTGGTTTGCCCTGCACTGTTTTTTTATTTAAAGAAAAATACCCTAATTACCGGGTGCTTATGGAAATTTGCAACTCCGGTGATGTGATTAACCGGCTGCTGATGCGCCGGGTGGAAGTGGGGTTGCTGGAAGGTCCCTTGCAGGTCTCACATAAAGAGCGTTTTGCCAGGGAGGAAATTTTCAGCCGCTGGATCATGCGCAACAAACTCTTCCTGGTAGCGCCCAATGTTGAGCCCTACCGGAGTATGACTGAGCTAAGCCTTGAAGAACTAATTAAACTGCCTTTAATTATCAGAGAACCGGGCTCAGGCACCAGGGCCAGTCTGGAACAGGCGCTGCTAGAGCAAAACTTAAGCCTGCAGGATATGAACGTGACCATGGAACTCAGTTCGATTAATGCCATCATTTCGGCGATTACCTCGAACAATGGTGTTGCTCTTTTGCCGAAAATGGCTGTGCGCAAGGAGCTTCGCTATAAAATTCTCAAAGCCCTGCCTGTACAGGATCTCACTTTAAACCATGACTATACCCTGCTTTACTATTCTCATGTCATGAAAAAACAGCCATATAGCGCTTTTATTAAGCTGCTTACTTCCAAAGACAGGGGTTTCTGTTAACTTTTCTTAGTAATGATAATCTGCCATATTCCCTCTTCCACCTCTTCTATTGTTGAAGGGTAGCCGTATTTTTGGGCAAAATGGTTGGTAACGCTGGCAATTGAGCAGGAGTGATCAGTTTCCACGATAACCCGGTCGTTGTCCTTAATCTGTTTAAGAATTTTTTCAGCCTTAATGATCGGGATCGGGCAAATATCTCCCAGGGCATCGATAAAGTAGTCCATAAGAACCCCTTCCACAGGCTCATGTTATTTTTTTCTCAAACATATATTTATACTCCCGTAGCCTGATTACCTGTTTCGGAGCCTATAATTTTTTCTTATTGATGCAATATGAGCATGAAATGTGTTAACTTAAAAGATCAATGATGCTATGGACCAATCTCTTGGGCTGCAAACAAGCCATCGACGGGGCCGGAAAAGAGATCGAATAAAGCTACTGTTGACCGCTCACCCGGGCGGCTTCTATGTTGCAGCAGTTTGTATTAATGTTAGCCGGTCCTGGTTTCGCATACTCTTCGGTTGAAGAGATTAGCCGGTTGCGTTTCTTTTATTGCGGTAGAGGTTCTGATCGGCCACCTCTAGCAATTCTTCGATTTCCCGGCCGTCATCCGGGCATACCGCCACTCCGCTGCTCATTTTGAGCGTAAGTTGCTGGCCTTTAACCGTAAAGTAGTTATGCTCAAGCTTCTGGCGAAGTCTTATTGCCGTTTCCCGGGCTTTCTGAAAATCACTTCCCGGCAGAAGCAGGACAAATTCATCACCGCCATAACGGGTGAGGGGTTCCTCCATCCGGGTGTTTTTTTGCAGCAATGTGGCCGCTTCTTGCAAAAGCTTGTCTCCGGCCGGATGGCCGAACCGGTTATTGCATTCTTTAAAATTATCCAGATCAAATAATACAAGGGCAAACTTTTCGCCGCTTCTTTCATACCGTGCCAGCAGCTCTTGCATTCTCTCAAAAAGATAACGCCTGTTTTTGATCCCGGTTAGCTGGTCCTCGTGACTCTGGGCGTACAGTTGATCTTGCTTTTGTTTAAAAGAGAGGTAGGTCCGGTGCCAGATATAGCCAACCAAAGCAATATAACAGATTAAGGCAGCCGTCGCAAGAAATGCGTCCGTAGCGGCAAATCGTGTAACCAGCACAAGCAGTATGCCCAGACCCGAGAAAAGAAGCCAATTTCTTGTAAATGCCATGTTTATCAAAAGATTTAACCCCCAGACAAATTGTATCCAAGCAAACATATTCAAATTTCATTCGACGCGGCCCTATAATCTTCCTCTACATATATGCCAGGTTTGTCCAGATATTCATTAATTTTTATAAAAAAAAGACAGGCACATTTTTCACGGCCGGCTCATACAATTTAGGTACTTGTTAATTCAGGAGGGGCGCCCATGTTCTTTTTACTGTCGCTGCTGGCAGCCTTGCGGGAACTCTGGCTGATGGTAGGGCATATTCAGAACAGCTCTTTTCCTCATCCTTTTTCCGCTGATAAGGAGAAGGAGTATTTAAACAGCATGGAGAAGGGCGATCCCGAAGCCCGCCGACTCTTGATCGAACATAACCTGCGCCTGGTAGCGCATGTAATCAAGAAATTTGAACACACCGGCGAAGATAAAGAAGATCTTATATCGATAGGCACTATCGGATTAATTAAAGCGGTCAATACCTTCAATCAGCAGAGGGGCACCCGCCTGGCTACTTACGCCGCCCGCTGCATTGAAAACGAAATCCTGATGTTTCTTCGCTCCATTCAGAAAAGGAAGCAGGAAGTGTCTTTGCAGGAGCCCATTGGCATGGATAAAGAGGGTAACGAGATTACTTTGATGGAAGTAATCGCTTCCGACGACAGCATCTTAGATACGGTAGAGTTGAACCTGCTCCAGGAGAAGCTTTCCCAGATGTTATGCAATCTAAAAAACCGCGAAAAAATCGTTTTGCTGATGCGCTTCGGCCTGGGTAACGGTAAGCGCCATACCCAAAAACAGATCGCCTCCAAACTGGGCATTTCCCGCTCCTATGTTTCCCGCATTGAAAAGCGCGTCATCCAGAAGCTCGAACGCGAGTTTAATCTCGGTTCAGAAGCGAGCTTGTAAAATACGGGCCCTAGTTTTACTGTTTCAGATTCAGGATTCATGAGCCAGTAACCAGAATAACAGTTTTGGAATATTTATTGAAATCTAGAATTCAGGAGACAGGAGGGAGAGGAGAAAGCAGTTTTGCCGGCATCCCCTTTGGCGGAGATATCGCCAACCTGATGCCGTTTCAATTTTCTCCTGTTCTATCTCCTGTCTCCTCGTTTTTGGCTCCTATACTTTCTTGCTTCTGGCCAGTGAGCGGGCCATCCGTTCCAGTTTAAAGATGGTGTTAAACTCAATGTTTTTGCTGATCCAGAGATTCCGGGTCATGATGGCCTGGGTCAGGGAACCCCGGTAGGCAAGACCGTCCAGGAGCACTTTCGGATCGGGGCAGACCATCACAAAATCGCTCGGCCCAGTTTTATCAGGTTCTACGGTTAACTCCCCGTCCGCTATTTTCAAAGTAAACTCTCCGCCTGCCGCTTTGACCAGAACGGTGCGGTGCCAGCCAGCGATATCTTTGCGCGCCCGCTCGCAGCCGTTCATCTCCCCGACCAGGGCTTGCAGTTCCTGCAGTACAGCCGCAAAATGCTGCGCTTCTGTTTCACCGGCCGGGGGCAGCGCCGGCTCCGTCGAGGTTTCCCAGTCCAGGGCCGATGCCGTTAGCCCTTTTTGGGCTAGCTGATCTGCGGTCAGTTCCGCCGCAGGCACGCAAAAGATATCGGTAATCTCTCCGACCCGGTTATCGCGGAAAATGACCTTCATCTCCGTGCCTTTTTTCACCAGTCCGGGCACAAGGATGCCTTTTGTGGTATAGATGTTTACACTCAGGGCCGTATCTGCGCCCTCGAGCAGCAGGCGGCCGCGGCCAAAGGGGACCTGCTGCTGAAACAGCGAATTGGCGAAATAGGTGATGGGGGGCGTGGCCAGCATTTTACCAGTATCGCCCATCTCTACCGTTTCCACCGGGGCGAAGTTGCAATCGGGACAGCGGGTGACAAAGGGCGGCACCCGCACCATGCCGCACTTTGTACAGCGGCAGCCCAATATTTTCTTCTCGTCGCGCAAGGCCAGGAAAAAATCGCTGAGTTCCCCCATGGAGCGCTGGTAAAAAGTAAACATGGCATCGTTCATCACCAGGTAGTTCCGGCCGTCTATGGTTACGGTATGCCCGCTGCGGTCGGGGATAGCCTCCAGAGGTATTACTTTATTACTCATACTGGTCACCTCCAAAATGTTGGAAAGGTAGGATTAATCATGCTCCAGGATAAGAACTACGCCGTACTGGGCAATGGTGCTGCCGGTGCCGTGCACCAGGCCGGTTTTCAGCCGGCGCCGGATCAATTCATTCCGGACCGACCAGGCAGACATAATGTTGCTGGCGCCTACGGCGTGGCCGGAATAGATCAGGCCCCCGCAGGGGTTAAGCAAAAGGGGCCCGCCCGGCAAAATGAGACCGTCTTCAATGAGGCTGTCGGCGTTGCCCAGGGGAACAAAACCCATCTCGGCCATGGTAATTTCCAGCTGGTGCACGAAGGCGTCATGGACCTCGACCACATCTACCGCCTGCAGCGGATTTTTGATCCCGGCCATCTCGTAAGCTTTCCGGGCGGCGATATGGTCGGAGATGATGCGGTGCATAATCTTGTGGTTGCGCCCGGCGAAAGAGTGTTCATTGGATTCGCCCACGCCGGTAATCCATACTACCGGCTGGCCGGTCTGGTTGGCAATAGCCCTGGCGGTCTCTTCTTCGGCCACGACCAGCGCAGCCGCCCCTTCCGAGTAGACGCAGATTTCCAGCTCTTTAAACGGTTCGACAACAATTCTTGAGTTAAGGACCTCTTCCGGGGTGACCTGGTCGAACTGTCTCTGGGCATAATTATTGCTGCGAGCCTGCTCGCTGAGGAGGGCGGAGATTTGGGCCGTCACTTCGGGTTTTAAATCCCCGGGATATTCGTCTTTATAAGCGAGAACCACCTCGGCGTAGCTGTCGGCGGCGGTCCAGCCCAGCTTCTGCTCGAAGAAGCTGTCCCCGGACCAGCCAATGGTTTTAATTACCTCCGGCGTAGCGGACATGGATTGAAAATCGAAGCAGTCCGTGGCCTTTTCCACGCCCAGCATCAGGACGGCTTTAAAACGACCGGCAGCCACGTAGGCATGGGCCGCGGAAAGGGTATAGGCTCCGGTAGCGCCGCCGTTGCTTACGCGCATCCCGAATTTATTCTGCAGCCCGATGATGCCCTGCAGCGGGTGCTCCGGGATACAGGTGCGCTGGAAGATATCGTTATAGATACCGTAAAAAACGCCGTCAATGTCTTTGGGCTCTAATCCGGCATCGGCCAGGGCCTCCGCCGTGGCCATCTGGGCCAGCTCATAATAGGTCTTTTCGTACCATTTTCCTTTGAAGGGCGTCACTGCCGCCCCCACGATACCGACTCTTTTAGCCACGTTCCATTACCTCCTTGCTTTCTTTTTGTAGGCAACCCTGGGGATTCGCTTGCGTGTTCATCCTTCTTCCCCCCTCTACCTGACCCTCTCCCACCGGGGGAGAGGGAACTGCCGCTGGCGCACTGAGCCCCGTGGATACAGGAAACAGGCAAGTTAACCAGATCTCTCCCCCCTCGTGGGGGAGGCCCGGGTGGGGTGGCGAAGCGTATCAGCAGACAGTGGCAGTATCCTCACCGGCGCGGAGACACCTTCTCCTAGCACCCCAGTTGCCGGGCAATGACCAGGCGCTGCACTTCCGAGGTGCCTTCGCCGATCTCCATCAGTTTGGCGTCGCGCAGGTAGCGCTCTACCGGGTAATCCTTGATGTATCCGTAGCCGCCAAAGATCTGGATCGCTTCCAGCGCCGCTTTCACCGCCGTTTCCGAGGCGAACAGCTTGGCCATGGCCGCTTCTCGCGTAAACGGCAAACCCTGGTCTTTCAGCCAGGCGGCCCGGTAAACTGCCAGGCGGGCCAGTTCCACGGCCATGGCCATATCGGCCAGTTTGAACTGGATGGCCTGGAACTTGGAGATGGGCCGGCCGAACTGCACCCGTTCCCTGGCATAAGCCAGGGAGGCGTCCAGGCAAGCCTGGGCAAGTCCCACTGAAAGGGCGCCGATACTGATACGGCCACCGTCCAGAACCTGTAAAAACTGTTTAAACCCCTGCCCCGGCTCGCCTAACAGATTTTCCCGCGGCACGCGCACATTTTCCAGGATTATCTCCGCGGTGTCCGAAGCCCTGAGGCCCAGCTTTTCGTAGGGCGGAGACACTTTAAACCCGGGAGTATCAGTAGGTACAATAAAAGAACTAATCCCCGCCGTGCCCCGGCCCGGTTCTGTTACCGCCGTAATTACCGCTACACCGGCCTGGGTAGCGTTGGTGATAAAACACTTGCTGCCGTTGATCACCCAGTAATCACCGTCCAGGACGGCAGTGGTACGGGTGTTGCCGGCGTCGGATCCGGCTTCAGGTTCGGTCAGCCCGAAAGCGGCCAGCATCTCGCCCCTGGCGCAGGGAACGACCCACTTTTGTTTCTGCGCTTCACTGCCGAAAAGATAAATCGGCCCGGTACCGATGGAGCAATGGGCAGCGTAAGTGATACCGGTAGAAGCGCAGGCGCGGGAGATCTCTTCCACGGCGATGACGTAGGCCAGGTAGCCGTCGCCGGTGCCGCCATAGTCTTCGCTGAAAGGCAGGGCAAACAGATCCATGGCGGCCATGCGTTCGATTATTTCCCGGGGAAACCTGCTCTCCCGGTCCAACTGGGCAGCGATGGGCGCCAACTCTTTCCGGGCAAATTCCCGGACCGCATGCTGGATCATTAACTGCTCCTCGTTTAAGTGAAAATCCATACCAATCCCTCCTTTCCCTGGTAATCCACGGGTCTACCGCCGTATCCACGGATATTGCCGGAATAATGCGATTGGTGCCAATTTAAGCGTCCGGGGCTAAAGTCTTGGGCTGAAGGGAGTGTGAGTAATAGCCGGTCTGGTACGGTTATGGCAACGGAGATATTGTTTGCCGTATTGAAAAAATGTTGCGGAGCGACCCCCCTTAAGTATATGCAAGGACTATGCCAAAAATATGGTAGAGGAGGGAGGCGTAAAGGCTATAATTGGCGGAGGCTGTTTAAGCTGATCATTCGGGAGTACAAAGGTGTCCGCAAAACAGAACAGATCCCGGACACCTGTCTTGTATAGCTTACATTTGTTAAGGAGCAGAGGCGCATGGTTTGGCCGGTGCGAAGGGTGACAATTTTACCCCGTTCCGGCTGCTTTTTCTTTAAACGAATAATTAAAGATAGGGGCCGTCCTATAATTGATTTTTGGACAGCCCCGGTTTATTCAACGCCCGGATTTCTCCTGGCTCCGTATTTAACTTCCCGTTTCCGGATGCACTTAAAGGTTTCCAGGGCTAAAAACCCCGGCCACCACTACAAAGACTCTGCCACAAGGTCTCCGACCTCGCCGGTACTGTAGCCCATCTCCCCGGCGTTAAGGCTTTTCAGCTTATCCCGGCAGACAGAGGCCACCGCGTTTTCAATGCTCTTTGCCGCTTTAGTTTCGCCTAGAAAATCGAGCATCATCGCCGCGGCGCCGATGGCGGCGAGGGGGTTAATTACATTTTGGCCGGTATACTTAGGCGCCGAACCGCCGATGGGTTCGAACATGGAGACCTGGCCCGGGTGGAGGTTGGCGCCGGCGGCAATACCCATGCCGCCCTGGATCATGGCCCCCAGGTCGGTAATAATATCGCCGAACATGTTGTCGGTGACGATAACATCAAACCATTCCGGATTTTTTACCATCCACATGCAAATGGCATCTACGTGGGCATAATCTGTCTGCACATCGGGATACTCTTTAGCCACTTCGTAAAAAGCCCGTTGCCATAGATCGAAGGCGTAGGTTAGCACATTGGTTTTACCGCAGAGGGTCAGTTTTTTACGCTCCCGTTTACTGCGGCAATATTCAAAGGCGTAGCGCAGGCAGCGTTCCACACCGAAGCGGGTATTTACCGATTCTTGCAGCGCTACCTCGTAAGGCGTGCCTTTGCGTAAAAAACCGCCGGAGCCGGCGTAAAGCCCTTCGGTGTTTTCACGTACCACTACGAAATCGATATCTTCCGGTTTTTTGTTTTTTAACGGGGTGGACACACCCGGATAAAGTTTGACCGGACGCAGGTTGATATAGAGATCGAGTTGAAAGCGTAGCTGCAGCAGCAGCCCTTTCTCCAGTATTCCCGGGGCCACGTCCGGGTGGCCGATGGCACCCAGAAAGATGGCGTCAAACAATTTTAATTCATGCAGGACGCTCTCCGGCAGGATCTCTCCTGTGCGCAGGTAGCGCTCGCCTCCCAGGTCATAGTGGACTGTTTCCAGGCGAAATTTAAATTTCTCCGCGGCTGCATTTAACACTTTCAGGCCTTCCCGCACTTGTTCCGGGCCGGTGCCGTCTCCAGGTATTACAGCAATTTTGTACATGAATTAAACCTCCTTAGTGCAGGACCTTGTCTGTATCTGCCGAAAAATTTATATTAAACATAATACCCCATTTTTTACTCCTGCAAAAGTGGGCGAACCAGGATTTTATCTGGATATACTAAATAAAAATGTAGAGACATCGCTGCTAAGAAGCGCTGGGTCATAAAAAGGCTACCTTAATTTTGCCGGATGTGGTAAAGTGGTAAGACAGCAAGAGGCAGGAGACAGAGAAAGCGGGAGACAGTAGCCAGTAGCCAGTAATAAAGCTACCGGAATGAGCATGGCCGGCGGCCGGTTCCATCCCCCATTCAGGTGGCGGCGGCGAAAGAAGGACGAGGGGCACCGTAGGGGCGCCGCGTGCCGCGCCCGCGGTTCGCGATAATACTTTTATCCTAAGGATAATTACTTTTACATGATCCATAAAGGTAGATCGCAAAGTCATTTTTTCAATACGGAGGTAGCCTAGTTGTTCGAACTTCTTTTTCCGAAACAGCATTTGAACAACATTTTTGAACTGGACCCGCAGAAGCTCAAAGAACTGGGGATTAAGGGGATTATCGCCGATATGGACAATACCCTGGTTCCCTGGAACGACCGTACTGTGCAACCGCGCCTGGCCGGATGGCTGGCCGGTTTAAAAGAAAAAGGGTTCCAGCTGTGCATTGTCTCCAACAACACCGCTGACAAAGGCGGCGAGCTGGCCCGGCAACTGGATATTCCAGCCTTTTGGTACGCGGTTAAGCCGCGGCGCCGCGCCTTCCGCAAAGCCCTGCGGGAGATGAACCTTGCGGCGGAAGAGGTGGCGGTGGTTGGCGATCAGATCTTTACTGATGTCCTCGGCGGCAACCGTATGGGCCTCTACACCATCCTGGTCACACCCATTTCTGATAAAGAATTTTTCTGGACCAAGTTGATGCGCCAGCTTGAGCGCCTGGTTTTAAATTACCTCAAGCGTCATAATATGATCCATTAACAGTGCAGTACCAGTGCGCCGGAGCTTAGTCAAGACCTCCGGCCCCGATGATAACCGGGCAAGATATTACCTTCGGGCGAGAGAATAAAAGAAATAAAATCATAACAGGCGTTTTATTCATATAACGGGATTTTAAGATGGCGTAAAAGATTTGATCTGGGGTTAATAATGATCTATAATTATTAGCGCTCTCTGTTGAGTGCTAATAAAAATCATACAACGACCTGAGAAAGTATAGCCCCGCTAAAACTTCAAGTCGTCCATGGCCAGATAAATGTGGCCTGGACCCATCATTATTAAAAATAGAAATACTTCTGATTGAACTGGTAATTTCGTTGATCGGGAGTAATTTCTATCTAAACTCAAATCTAGCAATTATTTCGCAATTTTACTTTTCAAATAAAAGCTCCCGTTACGCCGGGAGCTTTTCAATTATCTATGGAATAATGAAGATTTATAACCTTTTTAGGCAACATTTTGATCAATATAAAAAACTCAAAAAGGAGGAGATTTAGTGTCTAAAGTAAGAATAGCCATTGCAGGTGTGGGGAATTGTGCCAGCGCTTTATTACAGGGGATTGAAATGTATAAAAATTCAACGGAAAACCCCATCGGGCTCATGCACTATGACCTTGGTGGTTATAAACCAGGTGATATTGAAGTAGTTGCGGCATTTGATGTGGACAAGCGCAAGGTCGGAAAAAAGCTGAAGGAGGCCATATTCGCCAAACCAAACTGCACTACGGTCTTCTTTGATCAGTTGCCGGAATACCCTGTTCAGGTGCAAATGGGGCCTGTTTTGGACGGAGTATCCGAACACATGGCTGATTATGATCCCGACAAAAGTTTTGTGGTCGCCGGCCGGGAACCCTGCGATGTGGTCCGGGTCCTGAAGGAAAGCGGTGCCGAAATGCTGATTAACTATCTGCCGGTAGGTTCTGAAGAAGCCGTGAGGTTCTACGCAGAAGCTTGCCTGGAAGCAGGCGTGGGATTCATTAATGCCATGCCGGTTTTCATTGCCTCAGATGAGCAATGGGCGAAGAAGTTCCGCGATAAAAATATTCCGCTGATCGGTGATGACGTAAAGAGCCAGGTGGGGGCAACCATCATTCACCGCGTTTTAACCAAATTATTTGAAAACCGCGGCGTCATTCTTGACCGTACTTACCAGTTGAATTTTGGTGGCAATACTGATTTTTTGAACATGCTCAATCGCAGCCGGCTTAAATCTAAGAAAAAATCGAAAACCCAGTCTGTGCAGGCAGAGTTGAAAACCGCGCTGGCCGACGATAATATTCATATCGGGCCCAGCGATTATATACCGTGGCTGAATGATAATAAAATCTGCCACATCCGCATGGAGGGAAGAGGTTTTGGCCATGTCCCCCTTACAGTGGATGTGAAACTTTCCGTGGAAGACGCCCCCAATAGCGGCGGAGTGATGATCGATGCCATCAGGTGCATGAAACTGGCCCTGGATCGCCAAACCGGCGGTATTCTAAGCTCCATTTCCGCCTATACCATGAAGTCGCCGCCGATACAGTACACCGACTCAGAAGCCCGGAAGATGGTCGAGGAATTTATTGAAGGCAGGAGAGAACGTTAATGAGAGCGGTCTTTCTCGCTGCCGGTGAAGGAAAGAGGCTCAGGCCTTACTTTAACAGGCCTAAGCCTCTTGTACCTTTATTAGGCCTTTCTTTAATCGAGCGAAATATTTTGTCTTTACGGGAATGCGGTATTAAGGAGTTTGTTGTGATTACAGGCTGTTATGCCGATGCGATAGAAGAATATTTAGGCAACGGGGATAAACTTGGCGTAGAGATCAAATATCTGCACAATGAGCGCTGGGCATTGGGCAACGGTGTTACCGCGTATACGTTTCACCAGGAGTACCGGCCAGGTGAAAAATTTATTTTAATGATGTCAGACCACATCTTCGGGTTAGATCTTCTGAAAAACTTTATCGCCGCTGCTCAGAAGATTAAAGAAGATGAGATTTTGATTGCTGCTGACAGGCGTCTGGAAAAAGTATATGATCTTGACGAGTGCACGAAAATCAAAGCTGAGCGGGACTATGCCCTTAAGCTAGGGAAAAAGCTCGGCGATTTTAATGCCGTGGACTGCGGCCTTTTTATTGCTACCGGGGCGCTTCTGGATGCACTCTCCCAGGCGATTTCCCGGGGGGACTACACCCTGACCGACGGGGTAAATATACTGGCCGGGTCAGGGAGGGCAAAGCTGCATTTTGTGAATGATTTTTGGGTTGATGTTGATGATCAGGCCGGCTACCGGCATTGTGAAAAAATGCTCCTGCAGTCCCTGGTCCCTGCTAAAGATGGTTTTATCTCTCATCATCTTAACCGCCGGTTCTCTCTCAGGATAACAAGGTACTTGGCTCGAACAGGGATAACACCGAACCAGGTTACGGTGATTTCCTTTTTGATTGCCGTGGCTGCAGCCTTTTGCTTCGCCCTGGGCAAAAATATTTGCGGAGGGTTGCTGGCGCAGCTTAGCTCGATCATCGATGGAGTTGATGGGGAAATCGCCCGTCTAAAATTTCAAAAGAGCAACTATGGGGGATTCATCGACTCGATTCTTGATCGCTATGCTGATTTTCTCATCGTTATAGGCATCACTTATGCGTGGTATACCGTTAAAACAAATAGCCCCGTGGTTTTAATGGTGGCCGCAGCCGCCCTAACCGGAATGCCCATGTCCATGCTTTTCAAGGAAAAATATCATGCCCTAACCGGAAAACCTTTTCTACCGGAACAATACGACGGCATATTCCGTTATCTTCCGGCCAACCGCGACGGCAGGCTCTTTGTGATCATGTGGGGCGGTATTTTTAACCTGCTTCCAGCCGCCCTGGTTATCCTTGCCGTTGCGGCTCACTGTCAGACCTTTATACGCCTTTACCAGGCCCGCAGAATGGTGTAGCCAATCCGGGGAACGCCTTTTTTTGATCATCTGTTTTCGTCTTCGGCCGGTGGATTTTACCGGGACGGGATGGCGAGCCGGCGGCTAAAGATATGATTGACGAGGTTGAATTCTTCCAGCAGAGCCTGGGCTTCATCCAGGTAGTCTCCCAGTTGCTCAAGGGAATGGGCATCGGAGCCAATGGTAAAAATCTTCACGCCTGATCTGGCAGCCAGGGCTATGATCTCCCTGGAAGGGTGGAATTCCTCTAACCCGCGGCGGCGGCTGGAGGTGTTGATTTCCAATCCCATTTCTCTGCGGGCCATTTCCCTAAAAATTGGCTCTATGGCACCGCGATGAATCGTAAGAATTTCAGGGCCAAATTGCCTGAAGCCATAGCGCCGGTAAAGATCCACATGAGCGATGGCATCAAAAAGCCCTGTGACCACCGCTTCCCTCAAGGTTGAAAAGTACTCTGCCCGAACCTGGGATAAGGTTCTGGAACCAAAATAATGCGCACTATCTTTCATGGAGGATATAGAGATATGGTTAAGGCAGTGGATGGATCCCAGGACATAATCGAAGGGGTGATTGTCAATAATATTTTCGATATCCCTTTCACAGCCCCGGCAGTATCCAACTTCAATGCCGGCCTTCACCTGAAGACCGTCCCTCCTGAATTCCTTCTGAGCCCGTTCAATTTCAGCAAAATATTGATCCACCCATGCCTGGTTGTATACCGGTACCTTTTCTCCATTTAAGACAACAAAATTCTCAATTTCCTTGCGCATGGGGTCCAGCTCAAGATGAGTGGTGAAACAAATCTCTGTAAGCCCCAATTCCAGGGCCCGATAACAGTAGTCCTTTATCCTGGCCGGGTAGGCATCTATCGAATAGTCCGGATGGATGTGATAATCGGTTCTTGCCTTTTTCAGCAATGTTGCCAGATCCTCCTTCCCAGACTATAGCTAGATTATCAAATTTCGCTTGTGCTTTCTGAAACGACGGTGCCCTAGGGCGATTCAAACACCTTTCTATCCTTTTTTTGTTTTGCGGTGAGAAGTCATCTCATTTTTTCCCGTATAAAAAAAGCGCCCCCGGTACATACTACATTTTCCGGGAGGTCGCGCCATGAAAACCCTGGTGGTCCAAAAAAAACTGCCCTACCGGCCCGCTACCCTGGACCAGCATTCCGGGCCGTTTTTGCAAGAAGTGCAGCAGCTCGTACGGGAAGCCAGAGCGCAGCACCGCGATCTGGATCTGGAGCTGGCAGACATCGGTTTTGTCCCCAGGCCTGAATATATCGAAATTAAACTTTATTTTCGCGAACCGGACAACAAAAGCGAACCGGCCATACCTTAAAAGATGGGCTGTTCCCAGAGGGGCAGCCCCTGTTATTTTAGAGCGGCTTGGCGCCCTGGAGCAGCTCCAGCGCCTCTTTGGCCGCCGCCCGCACATATTTATCGGAATCGTTAAGCGCTTCCGTTAAGGGTTCCACCGCCTGCCGGTTGCCCAGTTTGCCCAGGGCCGTGGCGGCGCCGCGGCGCACAAAGAGATCCTTATCTTTTAAAGCCTGAATCAGCGGTTTTAGAGCCCTCTGATCTCCGATCTCACCGAGGGCTTCCGCCGCACCCTTGCGCACATAACCGTCAATATCCTTCAGCGCCCTGATCAGAGGTTCCACCGCCCGGGAATCGCCAATCTGGCCGAGGGCCTTGGCCGCCACCATCCGCCCCATCTCCAGGGCCTCAATCAGTGCTGGCAGGGCCCTGGTGTCGCCAATTTTGCCCAGGGCTGCCGTCGCTTCGTTGCGCACGTACGGGTCTTCATCCTTTAAGGCGTCGATTAGCGCATCTACCGCCCGGGGATCGCCCCTCTTGCCCAGGGCTGCCGCCGCGCCCTTGCGGATCAAAACATCCCTGTCCTTCAGAGCTTCAAGCAGCGATTCCAGCGGCTCCTGGTCCTCTTCTTGCGGCGGAGCGATGTCACTGGCCGGTTTAAAATCAGCGGCCGGTGCTGTTTTCTGAGCTCCGGCAGGTTCTTTAATTGCCGGTTTATCTGCGAACTGGGTCGGCATGGCCTGGCTCTTAGCCGTGGCATCGTCCTGAACCGGCCCATCGCCTTTTACTTCAGTTGCCGCGGCCTCTATTGGCTGCGGTTCGCTTTGTATCTCCGGTATCGCCTCATCCAAGGGCGGCGCATCGCCCTTCGCTTCGGCTGCAACAGCCTGCGGTTCGCTTTGTATCTCTGGTATCGCCTCATCTAAGGGCGGCGCATCGCCCTTAGATGAGGCTGCAACAGCCTTTATTGGCTGCGGTTCGCTTTGCAAATCCGGTATCGCTTCATCCAGGCCCGCCGCATCGGCCTCCGCTTCAGTTGCCGCGGCTTCTATTGGCTGCGGTTCGCTTTGCTTCTCCGGCATCGCTTCATCGGGGGCCGGTACGCTGCTTTTTTTATCAACGGGTGCAACTTCAATCTCAGGAGCTTCGTCTTCTATGGCGGGCGCTGCCGGCTCGCCGGCCTGCAGTTCAAATTGCTTCTCCCCTTCATAATCCTGCGCTTCTATCACTTTAGCCGCAGGTGCAGTCTCAATGGCCGGCGGCTCGGCCTGCTGTGCAAATATCTCGCCTTCAAGGTGCGGCGTGGCCGCCTTTTGTTCGGGCAGAAGATCCTGCTGCTCCATTGTGTTGAAGTCGTCTGCAGCGGCCAGAGGCCACGGTTTACCAGGTATTTTTTCCGGTTGTTGTTTCTGCCGCGGCTCTACCGTTCCGGCAAAGGAGGCTTCATTTTTCTCCCGCACCGCTTCCAGCAGCTTTTTCATTTCGGAGAGAACATCCTTTTCACCGCCGGATTCGGGCATGGTAAATTTTTTAGATAATATAGCAATGCGCTCTTCCAGGGTGGGCATGACCGGTTTCGGCGCCGGAGGTTCCGGTTTTAATTCCTCGAAAGGTGACGGGGGAGGCACCGGGCGGGGCCGGATGAGCAGATCATCGCCAGCGGAACCAGGTCTAGGCGGTGCATCCGGAGACGCTGTTTCAGTATCATCTGATACCGGCGGAGGTTCCTTTTTCCCGGCTTCCTTAGCGGCGGAACTCAGGGTCTCCGCTGCAGCGCGGTCACCGGCTGCGGCCGCTTCCGCTGCTTCTAAATCTGCCGCCCTTAAGTTTCCGGTGTAGTTATCCGGCAGTGGCAGCGACTCAAAATCAAGTTCAATGGCCTCCTCGCGCGGATTCTCCTTTGGCTCAGGCTGCTCATTCCAGGAGTGTATTTCAGGTTCACTTTCTTTAAAATAATCTTCCTCGGTAGGTATGTCGCCAACTTCTTCTTCAACATCTTCATCTGCATCCCTTGAGGCAACCGTTTCTTTAAGATCTGGGGGCAACGCTTCATCCGAACCGGTCTGTTCTAATTCGCCGGCAACGGAAAACTTATCCGCAGATTCTTCCGCGTTGTCATCTGCCTGCCCTTTCCCTGAGAGCTCCTCTACGATTTGCCGGGGTTCCAGGTCAATGCGAGGCGCTGCCGCCATTTCATTCTCCGGCGTAGCAGCGGCTTGCGGCTCAGGCTGCGCCTGTTCTGCCTCCTGCGGCTGCTCTTCCAGGAAGCCGGGGGGCCAGGGCGTATCTTCCGCTTTTCCGCTGCCCGGTTGAAGAATCACATGCAGCGGCACCATCTCGGGCTGCTCTATTTCCAGGCCTCCGGCCAGCGTATCTTTGATGCTTTCCATGAAACGCCTGCCGCGAAAAGCGCTCCTGGTGGAAAAATCCGCCAGCGTCTCCTCTTCGAGGATCGGTTCGGTTAGCGGCTCTTCCATACCCTGGCTTTGCGCTGCCAGTTCCCGATCATCCGTGGCCATCAGGTACCATGCTTTTTCACCGGCGTTTCGCGGCTCCCAGCCCAGCTTTTGCAAAGCTGCCGCCGCCTTGCGGCGCACATCTTTGTCCCGCAGCGCTTCAATCAGGTAGTCTATCGCCCGGGGATCGCCAAGCTTACCCAGGGCTGTAGCCGCTTCCTTGCGCACATTCCGCGCTTTATCTTTCAACAGCCCGGCCAGCGGTATTAAGGCCCGCCGGTCGCCGATTTCACCCAGGGCGAAGGCTGCCTGGCGGCGGACATTACGGGAGTTGTCTTTCAGGGTTTCAGTTAACGCCTCTACCGCATGCCGGTCGCCGATCTCTCCCAGCGCCGCTGCCGCCTTGCGGCGCACGTTCCGGGACATATCTTTTAAGGCCTCTGTCAGAGCCTCCACGGCGCGGTGATCACCGATGTCGCCTAAGGCTATGGCGGCCTGGCCGCGCACGTATTCCATTTCATCTTTATGCAGCGCTTCAATCAGCGGCTCTACCGCCCGGGTGTCGCCAATCTCGCCCAGGGCCATGGCGGCATGGCCGCGCACATTTTCGTCTTCATCCTTTAACGCTTCAATGAGCGGCTCTACGGCCGGCTCTCCCAGCTCGCCCAGTGCTTCAATGGCGTCGGCGCGGAAAAAAGGATCTTCGTCTTTTAAGACCTCAATAAGGGGCTCCACCGCCGATTCGCCCAGTTCGGTCACTTCAGCCCATTCTTCTTTGGCTACCAGATACCAGGCTTTTTCACGGTTGTTCTTGGGTTTCCAGCCCATTTTGCCCAGTGCGGAAGCAGCCTGCCAGCGCACATCTTCATCTCTGAGCGCTTTCATCAGCGGCTCCACCGCTTTGAGGTCGCCGATTTCCCCCAGAGCTTTAGCCGCCCGGGCCCTGACATCCCAGGATTCATTTTCCAGGGCTTTAATGAGGGGCTCCACCGCCCGCTGGTCTTTAATCTTGCCCAGGGCCGTAGCCGCTTCTTTCTGAACATAGCGGCATGAATCCTGCAGGGCTTCAATTAACCTATCCACCGCCTGGATATCGCGCACTTTACCCAGGGCGGCGGAGGCTTCCCGGCGCACATTACGGTTTGAGCAATCCATGGCTTTAATCAAAGCCTCAACAGCCCGCTTGTCGCCGATCTTGCCCAAAGCGTTGGCCGCTTTCCACTGCACATTCTCGTCTGTATCCTGCAGCGCTGCAATCAGAGGCTCTACAGCTCTCTTATCTCCAATCTCGCCCAGAGCCTCGACGGCTTCTTCGCGCACGTCCCAGTCCTCGTGCTCCAGCGCTTTAATAATCATATTTATGTCTCTGCGTTCCTTCAGCCTCTTAATATTTGGCTTTTTGGCGCCGGGTCCCACGTTCACCACCCCTGTACTGAGTGATAAATACTATTTATTCTACTAAAATACACCCATTCCTGCAGGAATTTGAATAAAGACACTAAATATTCGTTTTTTTCTTGTCTAAAGGGGGTTGCTGACATTACTTTAACAGAAAAAATGTGGAAAACAATCACTGGAAAATTTAATCCCTTTCTTTGAGATTCGACGTTAAACGTAAATTCCCAAAGTAAGTTCTACAGTGAGAAGCCAGTTGCGATAACACTGAAAAATCAATGGATTTAAGTATGAGAAATATTGAGCAAGAAATCATTAGAGGTGAAAACTGGCCTTAAAATGGCTAAGAGTTGCTAAA
>JAKPEE010000034.1 GCA_029552125.1 Bacillota bacterium
TTACCCCGGGGGGGATCTCGTCAACCGGTATGTGGATCAACTTTTTCCTGGCGCATTCTTTAAAGTGGATCACTTTTTTCCTGGCGTTAGTGGATCAATTTTTTTCTGGCGGGTGGATCAATTTTTTCTTGACGATCGCAGGCTTTGGTTGCGAGATCGAGCAGCAGGATGTGTTGAAGGACCGGGGAAGATTGCCCGAAGAAGTGAACACTGTGCGCCAGTGGCGTAATTACTTTAAAGCGCCAGCAAATCCTTATTGCTCTCTATGCGCCGGGTACGTAAAAAAGCAGCCTTCGCTTATTTTCCGTTGGCAGCAGCTTTATGCAACCTCTGTTACGAAGAGGAGCCAGCGGCCAGAAGCATAGGCTACTAAATCCTATCTGTCGTACCGTTTTGATTCCAGCAGATCTAACCTGTATTTATAGCTGTATTCGTCTATTTTTCCACTTTCCAACAGGTTGTTCAATTTTATATACGGTTCCAGTAGCAAATATTCGTCGAAATCCAGTTCGATGGTCTCTGTGCACGCAGGGCATACTATTTTGATGATCCGATGCCATTTCCCAAAAGGAAGAACCAGAAATGGTTTAACATACGTTTCGATAAGATTATAATGATCGTTTTTATGGCAGATCTCGCACTTTGGATTGATCCTGGGCAATAACCACTCCTGTGTGCCTGATCGATACATCTGCGACTGTTTTACTCTGCCAATTAATTTCGTTTCCCTTTGAACAGGCATCATTTCGATTACAATATATTTGCTATCTCTTCCGCCGCTTTTTCCATGAGGGCCTGGTAGTTATGGAAGAGCTTCGGAACAATTTTCCCGGGTAAAACAATCGCCCCTTTTCCGGCAGCAGTATTGCTCATCAGCTTAATGGCCTGCCTGCCGCCCATAAAAGTAAATGGGAAACCCATGGTCACAAATGGCAGCAGTTTTTTACCGGAAATGCTTTGTTGCTCTTCTAAAAAGGCAATGATTATCGGGGAAGCGGAAAAAGCCCAGACAGGGCCGCCAGCAAGTATGGCATCGTACCCTGAACAGTCAGGGTTATTAACCAGGGAAAAATTCTTCTTCTGCCTTACTGAACCTGAATCGACGGGTCTATCGGTTTTGAGCCGGACAAGATCGACGGTATGGCCCTTTTTAAGGCACCTGGCCGCGATTATTTCACTGAATTTAAGCGTGGTCCCCGTTTTTGAATGCACAATAATTCCAATGTTCACAATCATGCGCTCCTTTTTTGTTTGAGTGTTTAAACAATAATACAGCCGTAGCAAAGAATCAAGAAGATTTCCCAATAAGATGATAACAAACCGCAGTGACAGCTCCCGGGGTAGCGGTTTCGCCACTCCGGGGTATCCCGGTATCCTGTAAACAGGTCGCCGGCTACTTGCAGCAGGACCTCTTTTAGCTTTCAATGCAATTTTGGGGCAGATGTAATACCTGTCGCCGTAAATCTGTCTCAATAACCCCTATCCCGACATTAAGGTGCCGATGCCCTTACCTAACCAACTGAACGGGAGATCTACTTTTTTTAGGAGTGTAAGAGTGTTTATTATCCAAAGTGTGACAAAATTGCCCCGTCCCCATTGACACCAAAAGGTTAAAATTTTCGCCCCCCGCCTCCGTGTGTCCTGCCGCTGCTGGACCGGTGAGTTGTGCTCCTGGAGCCGGAAGAAAACCCGCCTGAACCGCCGCCTGAAGGAGGCTGGATCCTGGTTTTCCTGACGCGAGTGTTGATCAGGTTGTCGCGGCTTTCAACCAGGGCGGTGGAGTTTTGATCAAGGTAGGTGGTCGCGGTGATCTTTCCGATTCCGCGGTTCATGGCCGCCATGATGCCGACCACAACAGCCCCGATGAACATGCTGAAAAAAAGGTAAACGGGCGTGTTTGACAGGGAACGCCTGAATCTTGCTGCCAGGGTAGCGGGACCTTCAGCGGAAATATCATTTTCATCGATACGGTACTGATCTTCGGGGACCCCCTGCCGGACATATTTGGGTATCTCGCCGAGGAAAGCCATGCTGGAGTCAAAATAGGCCCCTTCAACTAAATAGGGGTAAACATAATCATCCAGGATGGAGTCAATCCTGGCGTCGGTGAAAATATCAATAGCGGCCCCCGTGGTCGAAATCCAGCATTCCCGGTAGTCCATGTTGATCAAATACAGCAATCCGTCATGTTCGGCTCCCACGCCGAACCCGCCGTAATCATAAAAATCATCGGCGTAATCCCTGGAGCTTTTCCCTTCTGCGTCGGCGGTGGTGACGATGACAATGTCCAGAGGCAGCGCTCTCTTAAGCTCCGTAATTCTTGATTCCAGCAGGGAAATTTCATTTTCCGAAAACAATCCGGCCTGGTCAAAGACTCTCTGTTCCGCGCCCGCAGCCGTGAGGGATGACCAAGATAGCAGCACCACCGGAATAAGCAAAAGGGCCGCTAAAATTTTAAATCCACCCTTGATCATAAGAAGATCATCCCTCCAAGAAGCATTAGCACATAAAGGACGGCTGAAATACCGAGGAAGTATTTAAGCACCTTTCCCCGGCACAGAGGCAGCTTGCCGGCTACTTTCCCAGTTTGCCCGTTCATGGCAAAAAAGTAACTCTGGCCCTTGTAATGATAGGTCATCAACCATACCGGCATTAGCGCATACTCAACCTTAATGTCTTGAAAATCGATTCGCCACTCTTTTACCGAGTAGTGCCCGTAACCTTTGATCGTACTCTTAAGCAAGGTGTTCATATATTCCCGAATGCGCTTTTCCACCCGGGGAAAGACGCCGGAGCTGTCCACATCATATTTTTCCGCCTGGAACCCCGACAGGTAGGGCAGGACAAAGGGCTTGATCCCGCTGAAGTCAAAGGGCTCGATTGTCTCCATCAATTTATCGTCAGCCTTGGTGGATCCGTCGGCCGGGATCCCTTTAAACAGCGCCCTCATTTCCCTGTAGACATCATAGGTTTTCGTTTCGGTGTAGCGAATGTCGCCTACTTGCCAGGAGCGCACATTGGTGGCGATGGCGCTTAATTTCCCATTGACGTCACAGTCGAAAAGCCAGTAAGGAATGTAAATACCGGTCAGCATCTCTAATTGATGGTGCGACTTGAAGCTGTCAGGAAGCAGGGGCTTCTTTTTGCACCATTCCAGGAAGCGGTCCGTGACAACCTTTTTCGGGAAAGAGAAGGGAATAACCTTTGAAGGCCTGTTTGCGCCAGATAATTGATGGGTTAATATGGCCGGATTATGGCAGTAGAAACAAAATGTCGCGGCTGTTGTTTCATCCGTAATGATTTCCGCCCCGCAGGTTGGACAACTGTAGCCGATAACGCGGGCGTTGAACTCTTGATCAGCCAATTCTTCCTGTGCGGGGTAATGATGATCTTCAGCCCTGCCCTCAGCCGTTCCGTTTATACCTGCCGCCTTTTCCGTTTCTTCTTCTACCAGGTCGGACTTGTTAAAAATACTGCCGCAATAATCACAGGTCCAATCCTGGGTTTTTGCATTAAACCGCAAGGCCGAGCCGCAATTCCGGCAGTTGTATGATAGAACCGGCATGATCCAGCCTCTTTCACCTCTAGATGAAACAGGTAAAACTTAACGCGATTAAAAAATTTCGCCACAACAAGCCAAAACCCTTTAATGCATTTACAGCCCGGATCTACCCTGCGGATGGAACCAGGAGATGTTTCGCCGGCGGCGCCGCTTAGCCCTGGCTGCCCTATAGACTTAAGGCTTACAATTACAATATATTTGCTATCTCTTCCGCTGCTTTTTCCATGAGGGCCCGGTAGTTATGGAAGAGCTTCGGAACAATTTTCCCGGGTAAAACAATCGCCCCTTTTCCGGCAGCAGTATTGCTCATTAGCTTGATAGCCTGCCTGCCGCCCATAAAAGTAAATGGGAAACCCATGGTCACAAAAGGCAGCATTTTTTTACCGGAAATGCTTTGTTGCTCTTCTAAAAAGGCAATGATTATCGGGGAAGCGGAAATAGCCCAGACAGGGCCGCCGGCAAGTATGGCATCGTACCCTGAACAGTCAGGGTTATTGACCAGGGAAAAATTCTTCTTCTGCCTTACTGAACCTGAATCGACGGGTCTATCGGTTTTGAGCCGGACAAGATCGACGGTATGACCCTTTTTACGGCACCTGGCCGCGATTATTTCACTGAATTTAAGCGTGGTCCCCGTTTTTGAATGCACAATAATTCCAATGTTCATAACATGCGCTCCTTTTGTTTAAGTTTTACACAATAATACACCCGGAGCCGGCGCCCTGCTAACCGGGGTAGCGGTTTCGCCACTCCGGGGTATCCCGGTATCCTGTAAACAGGTCGCCGGCTACTTGCAGCAGGACCTCTTTTAGCTCCACCTTGTCTATCCATTCTGCCGGTATACCGCCTAAGCCCAGGTACGCGCCCAGAATGTTGCCGGTGATGGCGCCGGTGCTGTCGCTGTCCCCGTCGTGGTTTACCGCGGCAGTGAGGGCTTTTTTAAAATCTTCCTGGTGTCTTAAAGCGCAGTAGACGGCGATAGCCAGCGCTTCTTCGCCGACCCAGCCCTGGCCCAGCGTGGCTATGGCTACAACATCGGGAAGGTCCTGTTGGGCCAGGGCAATAGCCTGCTGCAAAAAATGTGTACATTCTTCGTGGCCGCGATGTCTTTCAAGCTCTGTCATGGTCCGAAGGAGCGCAGATTCCATATCCAGCCCCTCGATGATCAGTGCTATCAGATAGGCCAGCGCCCCGGCAGAGAGGTAGCCCGAGGGGTGGCCGTGGGTCAGGGCGGCAAACTCCGCCGCCATTTCAAAGGCACGCTCTTTGCGGTAAAAGAGGCCGGCCGGGGCCACCCGCATCACCCCGCCGCAGCCCTTGCTGTTGTTGAGCGGTTCGCAGATGGAGCCCTGCTTTCCAGAGTTGAGGGCCGTAAGACAGGTGTTGCCTGGCGCCCGGCGGGCATGAATCTCTTTTAACTGGAGCAGCCAGCCGTCATAAATCCAGGCGAATTCATCTTTTTTAGGGTAACCCTGGGTGTGCAGCCAGCGCTGGTAAGCGAAAAAAACCATTGACGGAGGATGGCATATCCCCCTCTCGGCGCCCCTGGCCTCCGCCCTCAAGATGCCTTCGGCGGTAAAGAGGGTCATCTGGGTATCATCCGTAATCTCGGCGACGCCCGCTGCGGACAGCGGCAAATCCTGGATGCCGTCTGCGCCGTAGCGACGGACGATTTCATATAATCTGAGAAACTCCACCGGCCAGCCCAGGGCGTCGCCGAGGGCGCCTCCGACCAGGCAACCTTGAAAATGTTCCAGCTTTCTTTTCATTGACCCGCCCTTTCCTTTCAAAAATATAGCTTTTAAATATATCTAAATCTTAACATCCGGATAAAATATGATATAAGAACTTCGCCTGCTGTTCAAGTTCACTGATGCTGCCGGCATGGGCGCTAAACCGCTAACCATCTTACCAGAGATACTCTACATGGCCGGCTCATTACTGCTTTTCATTGTTCCTCGCAACTACGGATGCATTCCCAAAAGCCTGTTAAAATGGCCGTAATAAAAGAGGAGCGGGATGCCAGGTATTTTTTGCATGGGAGAAAAACGTGGTGCTTTCTTTTTTCCGGGTTGAGTATTTTTAGCCTGTAGTCATTTGATGCAATTAATATTGCAAAGCAGGTAATTTATGGTCAAGCGCTCCTTTTCCTATCCCTATTCACCTCAAGCAAATTATACCTTACATAACAGGAAATGTCTATTCGCAACGCTTTTTCTGCCCAAAATATGCCTGAACCCTTTTCGGTTGCCAAGAAAGGCTGTTACTCAAGGCGATGCTTAATGATTGCCCCCCGGCAAGCCGATTCGGCCAGGCGGCTGTACAGGGAAAGGTAACCATTAGTAAATTTGGGTTTCGGCCTTACCCATTTTCCCAGGCGTCTTTTAATTTCTTCTTCCGCCACGTGTAAAGTCAGCTTGCGATTCGGAATATCAATGGTTATCGTGTCCCCATCCTCGACTGCGGCTAAGGGGCCGCCTTCTGCCGCTTCCGGAGAAATATGACCAACAAAGCAGCCGTTATTAGTACCGGAAAAACGTCCGTCCGTAATTACGGCTGTTTTGAGAGACAATCCCAAACCGTAGAGAACCTTGGGAATTTGGGCCATCTCTCGCATACCGGGGCCTCCCTTTGGCCCTTCGTAACGGATAACCATAACGTCTCCTTCTTTGATTCCGCCGTTCATCAATATTTCCTGGGCCTGCTCTTCGGATTCAAAAACTCGTGCTTTTCCGGTAAAAGTCCACATGGAGGGATGAATTGCCGCAGGCTTGCAGATGGCCGTTTCCGGAGCCAGGTTGCCGCGCAGCACCGCCAGCCCACCCTCTTTGTTAAAAGGACTATCCAGGGGTTTAATAATATTGCTGTCGGTGATCCTGGCGGAAGCAATATTTTCGCCCATACTTTTACCGGTAACAGTTGGAACCTCTAAATTTAAAAGAGAAGACATCTCTTTCATGACGGCAGCTACACCCCCGGCTCGATGAAAGTCGGGGACGTTGGCAGGGCCGGCGGGGTATATCCTGGCAATTTGGGGGGTGATGCGGCTGAGCCTTTCAAAATCTTCGATGGAGATATCAACTTCCGCTTCGTAAGCAATAGCCAGCAGATGAAGAACAATGTTAGTAGAGCCTCCAATAGCCATACCTACTTTAATGGCATTTTCCAGGGAGTTTTTGGTAATAATCTGCCTGGCGGTAATACCTTTTTCCACCAGCTTCATGATGGCACGCCCTGATTCCTGGGCTAGACGCAGGCGGGCAGCCGACGTAGCCGGGGCAGTACCACTACCGGTTAAGGTCATGCCAAGGGCTTCCGCAACACAGCACATGCTGTTGGCTGTGCCCAAAAACGAACAGGAACCGCATCCCGGAGCCACGTTGTCTTCTAGTTCTGATAATTGATCCATGGTTAATTGGCCTCTCTGGACCATGCCCACGGCTTCCTTCAAAGAGGTCATATCAGAGGCGCGGCCATCAAATTGAACACCGCCTTCCATACTGCCTCCCGGAACCACGATAGCTGGCAGGTTCAAGCGTGCAGCGGCCATTAGCATACCGGGAACTATTTTATCGCAAGAGCCCAGGAGCACAACGGCATCCAGGCAATGGGCCTGGATCATCATTTCAATATCGCTGGCAATAAGGTCCCTGGTAGGAAGAATGTAGTGCATACCGGTGTGTCCGTTTGCTATTCCGTCGCAGCCGGCAATAAAACCGAACTCCACCGGCGTTCCTCCTCCCTGCCTGATACCGGCCTTAACAGATTCGGCTACCTGCCGAAGGTTAAAGTGACCCGGAACCAGGGTGTTCCAGGAATTGGCCACTGCGACCAGGGGCCTTTCCAAGTCGTAATTGGTAAAACCCATGGATTTATAGAGGGCGCGCTTGCTATTAATTTTCATGAGTTCTCTACTGCGCCAGAACATAAAAACACCTCCAGAAAATATTGATTAGATTCATAGAATCATAAAACCTTGGAGGCATGAGATGAACATACCCCTATAAAAAAGCTGGAGCGAAAAATAAAGAAGCCCTGGGGGCGGCGAACAAAGGGGCCGCATGCTTCCGGCCCTACAAATATTTCAGCAGCCAAACCGGACGTAAATATACTTGTCCCTGGCCATGGCCAAACCCATTCCAGGGGCGACACATAGCCGAAAACAGTATTAGTGTACTAATCAAAATCAGGACAAATTAAAATGGCAGGCCCCATATAGACGTGTATATCACCGATCAAATATCTCTTGTTTCCCTGCAGCGGGGGTAATTTTTGCACCCGTAAAACTGGCCCCGCTTTGAATTCCTGATGACCATGGGGATGCCGCACTTCGGGCACAGGATATCAGCAGTTGAAGCAGCCGTTTCATTAGCTGCAGCTACCTCACCGGCACCTGCTGGTATTTCTTTTGAGTCCTCACCCCGAATCGCCGGCAATTTCTCTTCAAAATATCTCTTCAACTCAGCCAGGTTATAAGAGGCAGCAGCGGTTACCCGGGCCAGGGGCAACCCGGCGGCCTCAAATACTTCGTTCACGAAGACATCCCTCTGCTGCCGGTCATTCCTGCCATGAGATCTATCATCCAGTTCTATACCCAGTACCGGTTTTCTAGTCTCCAGGTCGTACAGCAGAAAATCTACATGCTTCCGGTCAATCTTGTTATAAAAGCTGATGTTCTCGTTGGGCCGGAGCACATAGAATATATCTTTCAATGCAATTTTGGGGCAGATGTAATACCTGTCGCCGTAAATCTGTCTCAATACCCTAAAAAAAGAATACTCGGCATCGGATAAAAAGTCATCACGAACCCGGTAAGGAAGCCCCGGATCTTGCTGGGGCTTCTTTCCTCCAAACAGAAAACCAAGACAACCACGTTTCTCACTCATTTCAAAACCTCCTCTCCCGCACTCTAAACAAAACCCCAATCCCGGCATCAAGGTGCCGATGCCCTTAACCAACCAACTAAACGGGAGATCTACTTAATTTGGAGTTATTATTCTCCAATGAGTTTAGGTAGGGGTCCTATTCTAAATTGATAATAGTAAACCCTCTCGCCCGCAAGTAACCATTCGTCTGCTCTCCATCGGTGAAATTGTTTCTCGATATACCTGTTGCTATGCTGATTATCATCTTTGGCGGATACAGCTTCCTTTTGTATACGATAGCGTATTTTTGATTAGCCTGCTGTTCCCACCCAATCCATCGCTTATCGTTTCTGTATTCTCTATCAAACTTATCCAGAGCTGCAACAATTTTTTCTTTCGCAACATCGGGGATTGGCAAACTGATCACCCTTTTGGTTGCAAAGTTTTGTCTTTATTAATAAACCCATATACTTTTTATCTATTGGCACAAATGTTTCAGATATTTTCACTTAACATTTCTTTATACTCTTCTTTTAAGACTAACGCTTAAACTGAAAGATCAAGCCGCCGATTCTCCCAGAGCTTGATAAAACCATCGGTACCTCCAGGCTTTGAAACCAAGCTTATTGCGGTGGCCACTCCTCCCATCTCAGAAAGTATTTGAAGAAACCTTGTTGGCCTATAGCCAATTTCCTTGTCTGCCCTGTAATAATGACGGAGGATGACACATACCCCTCTCAGAGCCCCGGGCCTCTGCCCTCAAGATGCCTTCGACGGAAGGAGGAGCCATCCGCAATCTCGGCTACGCCCGCTGCAGACAGCGGCAAATCCTGGATGCCACCCGCACCATAGCGACGGACGATTTCTTATAATTTTAGAAACTCCACCGGCCAACCCAAGGGGTCGCCGATGGCCCCTCCAATCAGGCAACCTTGAAAATGTACAAGCTTTCTTTTCATCATCCGCCCTTTCCTTTCCAAACCGTAGCCTTTACATATGTAAAGCCTATTCATGGCGATCTATCTCCAGGGGAAAAAAAATTTCAGGCCTATTATTCAAAGTAAACCGTTATGATCTCGGAATCAAAAAGAGTATCCCAGCTATCTTTATCGAAAACGTGAAAATAAAATTCCAGTTGTTCAATACTGTCAATATCATTATCCAGTAAATCAGATTCCAAAAAGGTAATGGTGTCAAAAGCTTTTTTCCCAGCCAGGACATCGACAGAAAAAATGGGATCGACCATAAAACCGTTGACCGACATATCTCTGATCTGGATGGTAGCATCAGTGTTACTGTTATTTTCAATATAGACATGTACATCCGCGCCCCATAAACTGTCTTCACTGCTGAGCCGCTTAATGACAATCTTGAATCCATGCTGATCGAGTGCCACAAATCCGCTATCCTCAAAAGACTGGTCAAATGATGCATCTGCTGAAGTAACGATTCTTATTGGTTCTGAATCAAAAATTGTATCCCAGGATTCACTGTCAAACACATGAAATTTCAACTCGATCTCTTTGATAATCTCAATTCCGGCAGCCTCCAGGTCCGATGACATGAAAACGATCTCGTCGTTTGCTTTTTTACCCGCCGCTACATCGCAGGAAAATATACTCTCAACCATGGCTCCGTTAATGGACAGATCGCGAACCTGAACTGTAACGGATCTGTTGCTGCTGTTTTCCACAAGGACTTTTAAACACGGTCCCCACAGGTCATCTATTGACAACGATTTGACCGTAATCCGAATTCCATCCTGATCAAGGACAACCTGTTCGTCAACCGTAACCTGGTTTATAGGCTGACCTGTTTCTTGGTTATCTTCAACATCGCCAACGCTGTTATTGGCATCACCAGGAAGACTATTGCCAGGACTATCACTTAGTGTGCATGATGATAATAATAAACAAAGACCCATCAACATAATACAATACCATTTTTTCATAACCAAATTACCTCCTTGAAAAAAATTGAGGTCTACAGATAATTTACTTTAATCAGTCTTAAACGCATCCGGATAAATGATCGTATTAAAAACCTCACCGGTATTAAAGTCTTCAATATTGATGGTGACACTGATATCTCCTTCCTGAACACCATCAAACAACTGGTAGTACATGGCAACCAGAGCCAGTCCAAAAGAGGCAAAGCCATCCAGGCTTTTTTCATATGCCTCCTTTTCCACAATTAATACTATTGAGGTAAGATCTTCGTTGGCTTTGATCTCTTTAATGGAAACAAAATCCTCACCGGTTATAATTTCTGCAGCAGTTTCATCAAAGCTTTTGCGCAACTCGCGCATCATATTGCTATGCGTAGATTTTGACATCTTGTATGTTAGTGAACCGTCTTCATTTACCACTACTTCCTTAACGCCATTTTTTTTGGCTTCCGCAATTGTAGCCTCAATGTCGTCTGCTTCAATCATTGCAGCCGGCAACGTTACGGTCACATCAAACAGCCCTTTCTCAACCTCCACCGTATCGCCCGCACCGGCGGAATCGTTACTTTCCTCAGCAGGAGTACCGCTATCGCTGCAACCGGACACAATTAATAACAACAAAACTGTTAAAACTAAAAATAACTTTTTCATTGCACACCCTGCCTTTCTGTAGGTTTGTCCAGCTAAATATTAACAAACTGCAGTGACAACTAGATGTCGCAGATCAAGAAAACTAGTAATTGCTGTTAAAATGGGATTTTACAGTGATAGGACTATTGTTGTTTTTGGTAGCGTAGTAAAAGCTTTTGCAGCTCTTGTATCAATTGTTTCCGCAGCCAGGCCGGCTCGATTACTTCCACCGCGCCGCCCCAGCTCATCAGCCAGGAGATCATCTCCTGCGCCCCCATCAACCGGAAAGTAACCTCGATCTCTCCGCCGGGGAGCTCTTGAACGCGCTGGCTCTCATGAAAAAGAGTATGCCTGAACCGCTCCGCCGGACCGGCCTCCACTTTAAGGCGCACTGTTTCCAAAACCGGCGTTTCCTCCCCGGTCCAGGTTCCCCAAACACTTTGATAAGCTTTCTTTAAGGAAAACCCGGGGGGCATGCGGTAAAAGCTGCGTTCCAGCACATTAAGCTCCTTGATATTCAACAGCAGAAAAACCCTTCTTTGCTGCCGCTCCATGCAGTGGCCGGTGAGGTACCAGTTGTCCAGGCGGCACAGCAGCCCGTGGGGCTCCACCACCCGTTCGGTCTAAGTCCCGTCATAGGTCCGCCAGTAGCTTAGCCGAATTCTTTTTTTCTCGCGGATGGCTCTTAATATCTCTTTTATCAGCTTCTCGCTTCTGGCGGGATCAGCGAGAGCAGAGCCTGAAACATGCACCACATGTTCCAGTTCACTGATGATGCCGGCATAGGCGCTTAAACCGCTAAGCACATTGCTAAAGATACTTCGCATGGCCGCCTCAATGCTTCTTTTCATTGCTCCCCGCAACTGGGGATACATCCCTAAAAGCAGCATCCTCGCATCGTGCGGCTCCAACGGTAGATTGCAATTTCTGCCGCGAAAATAATAATAGGTCTTGCGGCCACGTTTTATACCCTGGATAACCTTCTCGCCACTAACAGGTTCATCAATTTCAGCAGAAAAATCTTCTTCGCCGGGTTCATGTTTTTCGCCATAGCATAAGGGGTCAAAAAACAGGTTCAACCGCCTGATAATGCGGTAAATGGTCCTCGCCGAGGGCTGCCGGTCGTTAATTTCCATGTAAGCATCTTTCAAGTCATCCAGGGTGGCCCCTCCGGCAGGTGTTTTCTCAATCACGGTCATTAATAGCTTCACCAGTGTTTCCGGCTGAGTACCGGTTCGCGGATAGCGGGACATGAATATACCACCTTTTGCCGGTATCCCCATATCAACCGACGATCTGATTATATCATGTTAATATGACACATATATGTCACTCCTGGGATGTGCTCCAGGACCAGGTAAAGGCTATCAAGTATCACCAATTAAATATCAATATCTCTTGTTTCCTTGCAGTGGGGGTAATTTTTGCACCCGTAAAACTAGCCCCGCTTTGGATTCTTAATGACCATGGGGATGCCGCACTTCGGGCTTTTCTAAGTGTGTTTATTTTCCATTGATTTTTTATAGAATTCTATCAGTGCCTCTTTCCAGTCAACCTTTTATGAATAAACTCCATGCCCTTTTGTTTCCTATTCCAACCCCATATGCCAGCGTGGTAGTGCAATGCAGCCAAATGACTTGCGATTTGCCCATCAGCAGGAGGGTATCTCAACTCGTTAACCAGGAAAGTTCCAAGCCCAGCTACCTCTGTCCCATTATTTAATTTCTCGACGTTGTTGGCTAAGGGAACCCACTTTGCATTTTTCATATAGCAATTTAAGCGGCATAAATACTGAGAAGTGACCGTGTTATATTTTTCACCTGATTTAAATTTCCTATAGATTGTTAAGTTGCCATCGTTATCAATTTTCCAGTAAAACAATTTTTCTTTTGAACCGAGCGTACGCGATGTTATCCATCCACCTGGGGCATCGATTCGGGATGAACTTATATTGCTATTCACGATTCTGTTGGGAGATTGAGTTTTAAGCGACTTCCCATATGCCCATAAGGCTCTATCTATTCGCCAAAATTCAATCTGTTTGTATTTTGCTTTCATCTCTTCAAAGAAATGCTTGTATTGCAGATACCCATCCCAATCCCAGGTTGGTCCGGATGAGAATACTCTACTATCTTGATAATGGTTAAGCTGCAGAAAAGCTCTAAAGACATGCTGGTCGAAAAGCGGGTAAATGGCAGGGCTGATACAGTGAAGAACAAATGCAGAATATACAAAGCCAATTCTGTCAAATGATTTTATTCTCTGGAATACGTCCGGTTCAAAGGTCGGGAAAACGCTTGGGATATGGTCGCGTAATTGAGGTTCCTGATCACTGATTTCCTCCCACGACCTTCTTGCGACAGGAGCATCGTAGTTCCACCGATCGGTGTAAGAGTAGGGTTTCTTAGTTAAACTTAGATATGCCATATTTGTATCGCCTAATCTCAAACACCCTGTTTTCCACGCACCCATGATGGCTATTCTTCCAGGATAATTTCTCTGTTTAACAACCAAATCTAGGTAAGGCTCGGTAGGGTACTTTTCCAAGTTATACTTTCTTTCCCATGCGAATAAATCAAAATCAACCATATTCATCCCCTCACTATTCCAACCATTTATAAGCATTTCTTCCTCCCACTTATCTTTTTTAAGTCATAGTATAGTTCTACTGCTGAAAGCTGATATTAAAAACCAGCCTGTTTGAACGGAAGCATATACCCACAACCCTTTTTTGTCCGGTCATAATTAGTGCAACCGTAAAAGCGTTCTTCACTATCTCTTTTTTTCTTAACAACCATGTACCCGTCCGGGCATTTGGGACATTTAAAAATATCGTGGGGGGCTACTTTATCGTTGGTCATAAAGTCACAAATTTCCGGTTCATTGGTGCACATATAGAGGCGCAAACCATAGTTTTTATTATTTTCATATTTAAGTATAAACGCTACAATAAAAGTGATCCAAAATTAAGAGAAACGCCAGGAAAAAAGTGATCCACTTCAACTTCATAGCGCCGATTAGAATCAACATCCTGCAGGAGTAAATCAAGACGCCCTGCTCGAGGCTGAAATCTTTCACGATCTTTTAGAACCAAGTCGCCTAAACCCAGAATCGCAGGATCTTCTGCAATACGATCCTGAATCCATCTCTCATTTAATTCCGGATGATTTTTTACTGACACTACATCAAATTTAGTAAAATCCATCTTTCTCCTCCCCCCATTTGTGTGTAATAAAGTTCAACCCGGTTCGGTTTGTTAAGAAAATCATTATATCTCTAACTTGTTTGCCTGAAGAAATTCCTCCACCGAATTGAAAGCGTTAAAGAAAAGCGGTGTTCCAGCAAATGATAAAGGGCTGACCGGGCCGATGGTCATGAAGGAATACTGCCTGCTGGCAACATCGAAAGCAGAATGGGGATCGCGGAACAGCTGGTAGAGGTCCAGGGCCGGTCCGGCCGTGCCCACCAGTTGCCGCAAAGACATGAATTCCTGCCCCAGGGCCAGGCCGAAACCGAAAAAGAAGATCCGCAGCTGCTGCAATATCTCTGTGTGCAGGCTGGATAAGGTCTGGCTGATGAACAGCCAACCGAGGCCGTACTTACGGGTGGTCCGCGCCGCATCGATGAGGATACTGCGCACGCTCCTGGCGGCGTCATCTTCACGGGGTAGATCCCGGGGCGCCAGGCGGTGGGCTTCGTCAATAACCACCAGGGCATTAAGGTTTTCTTCCCGTTTGAAGTAATCCTCGGCAATATAGTTAAGCCCGTCAAGCAACCTTTTAATGACCAGCGCCTGAATTTTTTCGTTCCAGAACAAGCCCTGGGCCTGCTCCCGGGATAAGTCGATCACCAGGATTGGTCTCTGATCAACATCAGGGTCCAGCAACCACCGCAGTGCCCTGTCCACGCTTTTTGCTCCGGCCCGGTCTTCCCGGAACAGCTCTGTTACCGGCCGCCAGTAATTATCGTAAAATTCATCGGCTTCCGCTTCTTCCAGGGTCGATGCGAACCTTGTCCGCGGTCCTTCTGAGCGGTAAAATACTTTTTGAACCTTCTCGTCGGAAAGGATGCCCCACGCCTGATCAAAAGAAGCACGATCGTACAGATCCGCCAATTTCACCCTGGCTTTTTTCAGCTTGTCCGCCAGCACGGTGCAGGCAATCTCCCGGTTCTCGCCTTTGGGGATAGTCAGGCGTTCAAAGAATGCCGACTCAAAGAGGATCTGCTCAAACAGTTCCCAGCGATCCAGCACCAGATTGCGTACCGTTAATATTACCGCTCTTTTACCCAATTTGCGGACAATTGAACCCAAAGGCAGCGGAAACTCTCCGGTGACTTTCCCCGGCTGCATATCCTTGGCGAATTCGCCCTGGGGGTCGATAACCAGTAAGGCCATCTTAGGGTAGCGCGCGTAAGCCAGCAGGATCATCTTTGCCAAAACAGATTTACCCGAGCCGGTTTTGCCGAAAACGCCGATGTGATAAGCTTCCCCCGCCCCATGGGGCCCACGGTCGAAATGTTTAAACCAGAGGGGCAGCTTGGGTCTGGAGCCGTAAACATGACCCAGGTAAAAAATTTGATCCCGGTAGGGGCTTAACACCTCGTTTAATATATCATCAGTCACCAGTTGTACCGGGGTGCCCGTAGATGGAACGGTTCCAAGGATACTCGGCTCATACTTGTAAGGCCCCCCCTGTTTAAAGACGGCGCTAATCATCATCTTGCCCAAATGAGTATCCTGCCGTTCGCTTACCGCCTCCACCCGCCCGCGCTGACGGATCAGGCTGCGCATGGTCGGATCTTCATGCCAGATATTGCGCAGCTCTATCTCGGTAATTTGACCCAGGGCATAATGAGCGGCTTCATCCTGGGCATATTCAAGCAGCGCCAGTTCACCGACCAGCTTGCGGGCAACCGCTGTTCCCAAAATATCCAGCGCCAGCTGCGAGGTGGATGAAGGCGAGCCGATGACCCCCAGTCGCTCCGCGCCTTCGATTAACGCACTTATACTACCGTGCTCAGGCATAATTGATCATCCTCCTGATTCGCTGCGATAACCGTGCAGTGAAAAAAATACTTCATCGATGCTTCCCGCATACTTCTCCGCCACCCGCTGTGTGGCCACCTGCTTGAAAGCAGGAATGGATCGCGACAGCGCTTTAACCGTTCGATCGGCCAGGTAGAGCGGGTACGGCTCCAACATCGCCGCGGTGGCGCACTGGTGTTTAATCCCCTGAACGAGCACTGCCAGGCGGTGCTTATTAACGGCAATGGAGCGGGCTGTTTCAATACGCAGCGCAGGCACATATTCATGAGGTTTGTAGTAGAAGACGTGCAACTGCTGCAACCCCTGGATAATGGTATCAACCGTTCCGGCAATTCCCGGCGAACTCTGCTGCAGGGAGCGAACATTCAAGTGCCAGGGTTGCTGCGGCTGCTCCAGCGGTATCGGTTTGGTCAACTCTCCCGCTCTCAATAAATAAGTGAACATACCGCGGTCATCATATTCCGCAGCCCAGCTCAACCGATTACCGTATTCTTTCCGGGTGGAATACTTGGGAATACCGGCAAACGTCTTATCTGAACGCCTTGCCTCCAGCATCTCCGCGTATGCTTTCAGATAATCTGCTGCCTTGCTTGTAAATTCCCGGGCACATTTCAACTCCCGCACTTCCGGCGCTTTGTTTAAAGCCTGGTTGAAATAGATGGTCGGCAGAGTAAGGGTGCCGTCAAACATGACCAGGTCATGCGGCGCTTTTACCGCCAGGAGAAGTTCGCCGCCTAACATCACCGCCCGCAATACGGTTGCCGTGTCTGGATGATGCACCTCAGAGGCGACAAACACCTGGTGCCGCGGCTGCTCCCAGTACCTTCTCTCTGAAGGAGGCACCAGCCCTTCCACCGCCACCGAAGCCGCCACCGCCAGGTCGACAGTCAATAGACGATCAATAGCATAAGAGCCATCCGTCCCACATGTTGTCGGCAAAGGGGGATAGCCCAGTTCGGACTCGTGTAAAAGCAGCCCGCTTTTCTCCAGCAGCCGGCGGCATGCCGCTTTCTCCTCTTTCATCTTTTTAAAGCTTTCAATCAGCATATCGCCGACCGAGGTGGTATGCTCGATTACCTCTTCCACCAGGGCCGCCGGCAAATCGGCAAATGGAGCTATCTTTTCAGAAATCGACTTCACCCCCTACCACAACCGCCAGCTTTCCGGGTTGAAATCCCGGTAACGCCGGTCCCGTTCAGCCCGCGGCAGCAGCCAGCGTTCGCGGAACCATTCAAAGATCTCGGCGGCGGGTTGGTCGTAGTGCCCCAATTCCAAATCTTCACCCTTCAAAAAAGCCTGCGTATTCCGGGCCAGGGGGACCACAAAGATTTCCCGGCGTACCTGGTGAAAAGCCAGCTTCCAGGACAAACCCAGTTCGGAGAGCACTTTACGGATTACCTCCCGCCGGTTTCTAAACCCCTTCCCCCACTCTTCTTTTTTCGCCGTGGGGCGGCAATGTTCCTTGGCAAATTGTACCAGTTCTTCGTATATTCCGTTAGAAAAGTGAAAATCACCGGAACCGGAGGTAAACCCGACACTCTGGAACAGTAGCCTGTCACGGTACTTGAGACGGTTGTAGATTGAAGAACGGCCCAACGCGGAGGTCGTAGTGATCATGGCCAGCTGCCCATCATGGGCCCCTCCGCTGATCAAAGAAGACCTGTCCCGGTACTTCTCCCGAAACGCCTGTTGTACTTCGTTGCTGGCGGCCAGCATGGCGATCAGCTTCCCCCCCAGCAGGTAGCTGTACGGGGGCACCGCCCCCAGGACAAAAGCGTCAACTACATGCCTCAAACGTTTTCGCCTGGCTTCCATATCCCAACCAACCCAGTTATCCCGGGCCTTCATACTGAACACCGGATCGCCCAGCCCAAACAGGCCGATCAGCTTCCCGTTGTAATCATCATAGACAAGGTAGCGCAACCGCCGCCCGTACCCCGACGAAACCGGTATGCTCCAGTGCAGGCAGGCGTAGCGGAAGAGCAGTTCGTCATCTGTTTTGCGTTGTACTAGATGGAGCCGGGGTGTGATTTTTCGCGGTTCGATTTCTTTTCCGTCAGCAAGGTAGGACAATAACATTGACTCTTTCTTCTTTAATTTCCCTGCAGCTTTATTCCTTTTGGTTAACACTGACTTTTCGTGTACACACCTGACAGAGGCTTTGGATCCATCGCTGGGAAGACAAATCTCTTTCCCCTGAATAACGAAGCCTTGCTCGTTAAGAGAGCAAATTATCTCTTTTTTCAGTTCTTGCCTGTTAATCATAACTTAATGTGCATACAAGCATTATATTCTACTTTTTTCCTATACTGGCTCTGTAGCAGAATGAGCCGATTGTCTATCTTGCAATTTTTTATTGATACTTTCAGCCAGCCATGTAGCACTATAACCTTATCTCCTCTTTGTTTTTGATCAAACCGTTCCGCGTACTATGTAATCAGTTATATTAATATTCGGACTATCACTTTTAAGGCGAAGCATTAAGCGGCCATTTTCTTTGATGATGACGATATGCCAATGTTTAACTTGATCATCTTGACCTGTTTTGCTCATATTATCCAACCATATGCGGAATTTTGAATAAGGTATTAACACTATCAGCTCTTGTGATCCACAGCCCAGTGCTACAAATGACTCTTGGGCACTTTCCATAAATTCTTTTTGTTTAACCCGGAAACCAAACCAATATTCGGCCCTACGGCCCAAATTTCGTTCACTCGATACCAGGCAGACAATTTTGGTCTGACTGTCATGTGTTGTATATTTGGCCCTGGACAGCCTGATCAAAGGCTTTTTTATGTAATCACGGATATGTTCTAGACAAGCGTCTGTAAAATCGTGAACTGGATTTTGCTGATCATCTATGAGTTCATCTTCATCTATATCGCCTTGATCAGCCTTGTTGTTTTCCACTTGCCTATGCAATTCTGTATAATCGGCGCGCAAATAAATTTTATATTCCGAAAGGGGTATTTTGTAATAAGAAATCATTTTAATGATCAGGTTCCGTATATCATTGGCGCTGAAATTGGTTTCAACGTATAGATCCATGTCTTTGAGTTTTTTGGGGGATCTCATTAATTCGGGTTTATCAAAGGTAAAATAAATTGATTTCCTTCCATTGAATCTGGGATTATCAGGAAAACTGGAAATAAGGCTCCGGTCGAGGCCGGCCAAAATGTTGCAGGTTTCAACAAACATATTCTTCCATTCATTAGCATATATTTTGTGGCCCTTCAATTCAAACGCATAGGGTCTTTTGTGGGTAAAATTTTCATGAAGGTTGTGCACATATGTATGGTCCACTTCGTATTCGCTGTAATTGGGATACTTCTTTTCTATATCCTCCAAGATTTCGTCTTCAGACACCCTGGCGACATCCTCTAGCTGAAGTATATCCATATATTCCTGCATTTTTTTCGCTATTTCATGCAGCTCGCTTGCTTTCTTTATGAATTCTATCGCTGCATCATACTCTTTACTCTTTGATAGTTCGTTCCCCCTTTGAGAACAGGCATCTGCTGCTTCATTTAGTGAGTAAATGAATAAATCTAAAGCTACGCCAATTTCATCCAAATGATGCTGAAAATCCTTCTTTAGAAAGTTTATCAATTCGTCAGAAAACAAATGTATCCCCCCTCCATATATCGCTGTTTACCGTACCGACCAACATAAAACTAATTCGCATTGCTTTCGTTTAGATCGCTTAACACTTCATTCAGTAATTCTTTATACTCCTCATTAATCTTAAAGTTGTCCTTTTCCCAGCTATAGTTGGGGTATTCATAGCTGATTACTTGTCTCAAATAATCTTTAACCTTTTGGCCAAGTTGGTTGGATATTAAAGAAATGAACTGGCCTGCCTGCGTCTCGTCTTTGGCTTCACCCAACCGCACGAACTCCTTTTTCAATTCTTCTCTGGTTATCTTCTTATTTTTTTGCAACAAAGGCAGCATAATATTTTTCATCCTCTTTGCCGACCATAAATTGCCCCCCAAGTATTTGATCAATAACTCTTTCAATTCCTCGGTAGTATAGTTCCCCGGCTCATCGGACATTGGAATCTTAAATTTTTTCTTGTCCGTTTTTGCCTTTTCGACTTCTTCTGAAATAATTGCTGTTTTGGAAAGCAACTCATTTCCGGAAGAGGTATTAATATACTTCAGAATAATTGCGTTAATACCTATATCATATTTTTCTGACAACCATTCTATCATTCGTGTCAAAGACTCTTCGATTGAAAAACCTACCAACAACAGCCTTTGAGCTTTATTGATCAACAAATCATCTACCTCTACACCAACGAAATTATCGGAAATAAAGTCATAAAGCGGTTGTCCATGATGTTGCATGCAAATCTCACTTAACCTATCAATTTCCCATGTAGCGATATCAGAAGCATAATCTATGGCCTGGGCAAGGCTTTCCCGTGGAAGTTTATCCCTTTTTAGTTCTACTATCACCATATTGCCGGAATTATCAATGCCAAGAAAGTCTAAAGGACCTGATTTTGTATATATCTGTTCTCCGATGATTAAGATATCTTCGCCTAATATTTTCGGATTAGTTTTAATCCACTTTTCAAGATGCTCCTTTTCTTTTTTGGCGTTTTCGCTCATCGAGGTTTCTATTTCCACAAGTTCTTCATTAATTATTTCCCAGGTCTTAATCTCTGTAGCCATACTATATCACCTCCGGCTTCTTTCCAGACACCAAAATGAATGACATTAATCCTTCAATTCATCAACATGAGTCAATTTTACTAATAAATTTGTCCCCCTGGCAGAAATGGTATGTGGCCGAGCACCATACATGACTTTATTCAGAAAGCTTATGAGAAATTGTTTATTGGTAGCGTTTTCATTGAGTTGAACCGGTATAATATTTCTATCAGAGGCAATTTTCTTTGCACCTTCTTGCAAGCCCAAAGGGCTTATAATAACACCCCCGGCAGCACCTGAATCAATTATCTTAAAAGCTAGAGCAGCAATTTTATCTATATTCTGTCTTGATTTTGTATATCGCCGGCATTCAATAATAATAAAACCTTCTCCTTCGATACAACAACCTTTGCCGTCTATTTCAAATTCGCAAACCGTACCTGCTATTTTCTGTTTACCTTCAACACTAGATAACCCAAATTCCGATGCAAACTTATTGAGCAGATAGACGGCTACTTCTTCGTATGTTTCCCACTTTTTTTTCACCGATAGATTACTCCCCCGAGGCATCCATTTGAAATATCCAAATGCAGGTTAAACATCACATAATTAAATGTATAAAAATCCCTCAAATCTACTGTTTGCAAAATAGCCAACACCTCTGCATGGGTTATTAAACCCGGAAGACTTTCATTACTTCGTCGCCGAGGTGGTTGATTACTTTGACGGCGATGCGGCCGGTTTTGGGTTTTTTGAAGGGGCGGGAGGTGTCGCTGTTTAAGGTGGACCAGGCTTCTTCGTTAATTTCGGCTTTGAGGGTGGTTTTCAGGGCTTTGTAGGGGTCGTTGGCGCCGAGGAAGTAGGCCTGGCGGACGAAGAAGCTTTCCTCGTTGTAGTCGGTATCGATGAACCAGCAGGCGATGCCGTCGGGGCCGTCGCTGCGGATTTCGCCGGTGTTGGGGTGAAAGACGTCCACGCCGTTGATTTTAACTTGAATCCGGCCGTCTTCCGCATCGAGGATGTCGATGTCCGGTTCGCCGAAGATGACAAAGAGGTTGCCCTTGCCGGTGTTTTTCAAGTCGTCGGCCATGTGCAGGTCGGCGTTCATGCGCGCCTTGAGCACGGGGATGCGCCCCAGTTTGTTGAAGTCGGTGGAGCGGGCGTCGTAGTTGAAGGCGCAGGCAATGAGCACGTCGAAGCCGGCGTCGCCGGCCTCGCGGGCAGCGGCGACCAGGTCGGGACGGGAAACGGTACCGAACTCGGGGCCGATGAAGATGGCGGCGCGCTTCTCGGCGGCCGGATCTCCACCGCCTTCGGTGAAACGGCCCTCGGCGCAGATCATCTCGCCCGGCCAGGGTGTAATCGCGGTGAAGTTTATCTTGTCTTCCTTGTGGGCCTGCTGCACCCCGGATATTTTCAGGTTTTCGAGAATGACCCGGACGAAGTCCTGTTCATCGCCGTAGCCCGATTCAGTATCGCCGACGTTGTCGATTAATTCGTCGTTCTCGTCCACGCCGAGCACCCGGTGTGGCGAGAGGCTCTCCACGGTAAAGGGTCCGGCCACGCGCACCTTCTTGCGGTCCTCGTACGGCCTGTCGTAGAGGTACTCGAAGTCGGCTTTGGCAGAGATGGAGGCGTCGATCTCTTTCTGCCGGGCGATGCGCTGCTCCCACCACCGGGCGTGCAACTTTTTCGCTTCCTCCGGCCATTCGTCGCCGGCTTCACGGGGGATTTCCCATTCTTCCCACTGCTTCCCGAGGGTCCGGTTGAGCTTTTCGCGGAGCGGTTCGAGGGTTTGCTGGAACTTTTCCCAGATTACATCAATCTCGGCGTTGTTGGCGATGGATTTGAGGGTAATATGGGGAACCCGTTCGTAGACGAAGCCCTGGCGGATGTCTCCGCGGGTGGGGGCATCGGACGGCTCGGTGCGGGTGATCTCGGCCTCTTTTCGCTGCCCGTCGCGGCTGTCCGCCAGCAGGTAGTACGGGTAACGAGCGCCCATGATCCGGGCGCGGGCCAGGGCCAGGGCTACGCGGGAGGTGTCGATGGTAATCCAGCGGCGCCCCCACTGCTCGGCCACGTAGGCGGTAGTGCCGGAGCCGCAGGTTGGGTCGAGGACTAGATCACCGGGGTCTGTTGTCATTAGCACACAACGCTCAATTACTCTGGAAGCAGTTTGAACTACATATGATTTATTTTGTTCAGAAAGCTGTTCACTCCATAAGTTTGAGATAGGTAAAACATCAAAGTCATTCAAGATACGCTTGTACCTTAAAGTTTTACCTGCCATAATCAAACGATCTGCCTTTTGAAGTCTATACATACCGGTAGTTGAAGTAGACCAATATCGATTTTTAGGTATAAACTCCCTACCACAATGTAAAATGCCTTCACTTCTACTATAGTGTGACGAGGTTAAATCAGATGAAGCGAATATTTTTCCTCCCATTTTTATTGCCTCATTTAAGTTATATATAGATGAAATTGGAACTATACTGTTGTCATGGGTTTGGAAGTGATTATAACCAGTTGTGCCGAATTCACCAAACTTTTTGCGATTGAATAACTGACGGTATTTTGTTCTATTAATATCTTTTGAGAACCATAGTATATTATCGTTAACAACAGGAATAAAATTAGAGCCCTGTGTGCTAGTGGTAGGATAAACTATCTGACAACAAAAATTTTGTTTTCCAAACACTTCATCCATTAAGGACCGTAAATAGTGAACATTCTCATCCCCAATTTGCACAAAGATAGACCCGCTCTCCGCCAGCAGGTCCCGGGCCACGGTGAGGCGGTCGCGCAGGTAGGTCAGGTAGGAATGGATCCCGTCGCGCCAGGTGTCGCGGTATGCTTTCACCTGCTCCGGCTCGCGGGTGATGTGATCGACGTTGCCGTCCTTGACGTCGCGGCTGGTGGTGGACCACTGAAAGTTGGAGTTGAACTTAATCCCGTAGGGGGGGTCCATATAGATGCACTGCACCCGGCCGCGCAGCCCTTCGCGCTCGGCTAAAGAGGCCATCACCTGCAGGCTGTCGCCGAGGATCATACGGTTGCTCCAGTTGGCGTCGTGTTTGTAAAACTCGGTGCGGGCGCTCTCGTCGGGCAGGCCGTTGAAGTCGTCGAAGAGGTTGAGCTGCGCCCCTGCCTGATTACGGGTCTTGCTGCGGCGCATCAGGTCGTCGATCAAAACCTTGGGGTGGATCTTCTCCTGTATATATAAAGGCGGGGCGTGGACGACGAGATCGGACCAGTCCTGCTCGTCCTTGCCGCGCCAGACGAGCTGCGGGTCCAGGTCGCGGTTGCGGCGCTCGTAGGCGACGCGGACGGGAGTGATGTCTTCCTTCTCCATGACCGACTGGTACTCGGCGGTGGGTATATATTTGCGCGAAGCCTCGTCGTGGGTGATGGTTTCCACGGATTTCTTAGTGTTCTTTTGGGCCATCTTAATCCCCCCTCGTTGCCGGTGCGGCGGTGACTGAATCGATCATCTTGTTGAATTCGGCCTCGACCTTCTCTTTAAATTCGGACTCGATACGGTAGACATCGGTGAACTCGGCGAAGGCCCAGCGGCCGTAACTGCCCAGATTGTTCACACCGGGCACCCAGTATGTTTCCATGACGGACTTTTTCTCCTTGGCGTCCTCGCGGCGGTAGCCCTTGATTTCGACGACCAGGCGCAGGGGATCCTCGCGCCCGTCATCGACGAGGACGATAAAGTCGGGAATATATTGGCGCACCTCCGAACCGTAGCGGTAAGGTACTTCCAGGCCGAGGTTGTGGTTTTTGACATAAGCCCTGACCCGGGGGTGAGATTCGGCCACGCGGCAGAACTCGGCCTCCCAGTCGCTGTCGAGGATAACCCAGTTGATATGGCAGCGCCGCGGATCGGTCACCCAGCGGTCGGTTTTCGAGGTGGTAAAGTTGACGTGGCTGGTGGAGCCGGTGGGGTTGTAAGGGTCGAGCACGGCCTTGACCGGCCGGCTGCCCAACAGGGTGCTGGTTATGCCGGCGGTGATACGCTCGCAGGCCATATCGGCCAGGGAGCGGTACATCAGCTGGGCCGGAAAAGTGCCGCCCTTGCAGACGAGGCAGCTGTCGAGCCACTGCCGGGTAATCCGCTTCAACTGCCCGAAAAGGTAGAGTTTGGGCGCTTCGCCGGGATCGCGCCACTTCGTGTAGAGCAGCCGCTGGGTCAGGTGGAAAAGCAGCGTGGAGCGGCGCAGGTCGCCCGTATGGACCAGGGTCAGATCCACCCCCTCGCCGATGATCCCCTCGTTGCGGGTGACCGAGGGGCCGACCAGGTCAGGGGTCAGCTCGAGGACTGAATCCTCGTTGAAGCGGGCGGTAAGCCGCTCTTCAGGCAGCTCCACGCGGTAGCCCTCAACCCGGGGGAAGCGAATTTCGAGATGGTCGCGCTCAGGGCGCACGGCCCTGACCTGGATCGTTTCGCGGGGGGGCTGCGGGGCCGAGACTACCGGCTTCGCTGTAAAGTCGAAGGGGATGCCCAGCACGTCGGCGTACTCAACATTAAAAAGGCCTTCTTCGTTGAGGTCGTAGGACTGGCGGCGCAGGGCGCGGCCGATGACCTGCTCGCATAGAAGCTGGGTGCCGAAAGCGCGCACGCCGAGTACATGGGTGACGGTGTTGGCGTCCCAGCCTTCAGTGAGCATGGAGACCGAGACAACACAGCGGACCGATTCGCCCAGGCGCCCTTTCTTGCCCACGGTGTTCATCACTTCCCGCAGCAGGTCCTGGTCGGTAAGGTTCTCGGCCTGGCGGCGGTCCCCGGTGCGCTCGATGATTTCACGGCGGTAGCGCTCGATCGGTCCCGCGGCCATTTGACGAAAATTCTTGTCCAGGGCGTCGCCCGACTCGAGTTGTTCGCTGTCGATTAAAAGAGTGCGCGGCCGGGGGTACGGGTCGCCGTGCTCGTTAAAATTCTGGAAAAGCGCCAGGCGCCCGTTTTCCAGGGCGGTTGTGCCGTCTTCGTTAACCCGGTGGAAGCCGGAGATATAGTCGTAGACAAGTTTAGAGATGGAGGTGTTCTGGCAAACGACGATGAAGCAGGGCGGAACGCCGATTTTGCTTTTCTCCCACAGCTCAAAATTTTCGCATAATGGCCGTAGAGGGCTTCCAGGGCGGTGAGCAGCTCGACAGGAAGGCTCAAGGGGTCGAGGGTTTTGGCCTTACCCCGGCCCTTTTTGGGCATGCGCGTGCGGATATGCTCCCAGAGGTTGCGGAATTTGGGCATCTCCCCGCCGGGAATGTTGTCGGCCACGGGCACGCGCGGCAGCTTGACGATGCCGCATTCAATGGCGTCCATAAGGGAAAAGTCGCTCACGGTCCAGGGGAAGAGCGTGCCTTCGGCATAGCCCGAACCCCGCAGGAAGAAGGGGGTGGCCGAGAGATCAATCACCCGGGCAAGGCCTAATTTCCGCTTCACAATTTCCAGGCCGGAGATCCAGAGGCGCGCGGCCTCGTTGTTCTTTTCCGCTTCCTGCCTCTCCTCGCCCCTGAGGTCTTCAGCTTCACCGTGATCGGGCTTTTCGCGGTAGCAGTGGTGCGCCTCGTCGTTTAGGACCAGGATATTTTTCAGGCCCATCAGTTCAGGCATGACCCGCTGCAGCATCTGGCCCTCGGTTTCCAGGGTGTTTAACTCTTCACCCCGGCCCTGTAGCAGCGCCCGCCCGCCGCGGGAGAGCTCCATGCGCTCGCGGCGCTTGAAGGCGTGATAATTGGTGATGACGATTTTGGCGCGCTGCAGGTCTTCCAGCATGTCAGTAGGAACCAGTTCGCGGCTCCGGTAGTAGCTGTCGGGATCATTGGGCTGAAGGACGCGCAGGCGGTCCTTGATGGTCAGCCCGGGTGTTACGACCAGAAAGCCCCGGGTAAAATTTTTGCTGGCTGGCCGGCGCACCGCGTTGATGGTTTGCCAGGCGATGAGCATGGCCATGACCGTGGTTTTGCCGGCACCCGTGGCCAGCTTCAGGGCCAGGCGAAAAAGTTCGGGGTTGGCTTCGTCATTGGCGTTGACCAGGTGCTCGAGAAAGGCTTTTTCCGATTTGCCCCCCTTGGGCGCCACCTCTGTCAGCCAGATCACCGTCTCCACCGCTTCAATCTGGCAGAAAAACGGCCTGATGCCGCTGAAGCGGTGGTGCCGCCAGTGCCGGAGGAGCCTCGCCGTCTCGGGGGTGACCTTCCAATCAGCCGGGTTGGCCAGGTCTCGCCATTTATCCACGTGGCGGCGTAAGGCATTGATCATGGATGTGGGGTCGTACTGCTGTTTAGCTGTGGAGAGGCCTTTACCTTCGTCAAATATGAGCTGCTGCTGGTCGCGCGAACTTTTTCGCTTTTTCGGTTTGGGAATCGGGGTAATAAATTCAGCCCGGCGGCGGCTTTCAATGATGCGCTGTGTCGGTTGTCCCTGGCTGTCAAGCTCCCAGTGCCGGGACGGATACAAATAAGGGGAATTTAGAATTGGCTTCTCGAAAAACAGATTGCCCATGTCTGTCCTCTCAGCATCGGATCATACTTAAATTTTTGTTTCTATGAAGCCCGGGTGTAAACTCTTATTTCACAACAGCCTGGTAAAATAAGCGGCGAAAATTGATCAATGGAAGTTGAAAGTTATTATTTCAGATGGTACTGTAATCTAAAATCGTTAAAACAATATAAATTGTATATGGATTTCGACACAAATAGAAAATTACCTTCTCAAATTACCAAAAAACAACAGGATGATTGACATGGCAAAGCACTACCGTGAAGGCAGGGGCTACCGGTAGACCATCACCCTCCTGATGGTGAAATTGAAAAAACACCCCCCCTGGGGTGATTTTTCATTTTGTCCGTATAAATTTCAGGGGCGCGCGGTCATAGTGCTGTGTTACTGGAAGATGCTGCCGGCCTAGCTGGGAGTCATAATTTTCCTGCTTATTACCATAAGCGTGACAGGTCAATGGTCAGCCCGGGAAAGCTTTGATGAACTACAATATCACTCTCCATGCCTGACGCGGACAGAAAGTATTCACCATCCCGGAGGATAAAGCATTCAAGGGTCTTTTCCCCGGGGTTAACCAGCCAGTAATGCCGGACCTTGCCTTCTTTGTAAATGTGCAGCTTATGCAACCGGTCCTTACGGCTGCTTGTGGAGGAGATAACTTCAACCACCAGCGCCGGCGCTCCATCAATGCGGGTATCCTTCACAATTTGCTTTTGCTTTCCCGAAACATAGAATAGATCGGGTTGAACCACGGAAATATCCGCAAAGGTAACATCAAGGGGCGCAATAAATACTTCCCCTTCCGGATCAAACTCCTTGAAAAAATCCCCCAAAATGCGCACTAGCCTGAGAACAACCCGCTGATGCAGCACATCAGGTGAGGGATCTTTAACCAGGACACCATTCAGAATCTCGTAACGGTAACCCGGTTCATCCGGCAGTTGCAGGTAGTCCTGGTAGGTGAACTTTTCGCCGGTTTTAGGTTTATACTCCTTGTGACCTGACACGACATCACCTCCGCATCCATGATATACCAACCTGCAAACCATTGTCAACTATTATCAACTATTAACGCTTTCTCCGCACCGGACTGCCGGCAGGTTACTACTTAGAGTTAACAGCTATTTTTGCTGGCCTTTTCCTACCAGGAGAGGAGAAACTGCCCGGGCAGGGCAGTAACTTATATCAGGCCGTAGGTCGTTGGATAAGGCTGAGGATGATCTCCCGGAAAAAATGGGGCAGGTCCGCCGGAACGCGGGAGGTGATCACGTTGCCGTCCATCCAGAGCCGCGGGAACAATCCCGCGGCTCTGTGGCGGAATAAACTGCAGTGTTACAGCGAAGCGCTCTGGCCGGCGGAAGCTTTCGGTTTGCGGCCGCGCCCTATCAGGATACCGACTACCAGGACAACGACCAGGGAGACGAGCCAGATTAACAGCAGCAGTACGCTGACCTTGGAGAAACCCGGCTGCAGTTCACCCTGAATCCCCTCGTTCATCTCTTCCAGGCCGGGCATGATCCGGCCGGTTATGCCGCTCTTGAGCTGTGTTCGATGCCGCCCAGGACTTCCGTATTGATACCGTCGATCATCAGGCCCATGGCGTCGCTCACCCCGGGATCTCCGCCCGGATTGGGACTAAATTCGGGGTTGGCCAGGCCGAGGCGAATCTGGCTCAGACCGTCAACAATACCGGTATTGCCGCCTGAAGACGGAGGCACCGGGAAGGTGTTGACGCGGCCGACAATGCCGCTGTACCCTTCCGCAAAATCGGTGCTGGTAAAGCCGTCCAGCAGATCATAGAGGCCGATGGAGAAGTCGCCGCCCAGGCCGGTGACCAGATCGTTCAAACCGGGCACCATCTGCTTATCGACACCCGACTTCATCTCTTGCAGGCCCGGGACAACTTCATCTTCCAAGCCGTCAAGAATAGCATCCAGGCCTCCGCCGATCGGTCCGGTCAGACCGCCTGTGATTTTCTCCAGACCTTCAATTACTCCGCTTTCTTGAACAACAGTGCCATCCACCTTAATCTCGGTCCGCTGCAAACCATGCAGTATTGCAAACAAGGCTTCACTGGCGCCCCATGTCTTATTATCGTCCCAGGAAAAACCGGGCAGATAATCATCGTCACCGGGGCCGATCCATTTCGAGAGACCGAAACGGACCTTAGTTAACCCTTCAATGACGCCGCTTGGCTGGATTACATCACCTTCATCATCCAGTTGCTCGGTTCTCTGCAGTCCCTGCAGCAAAGCTGTCAGTGCTTCACAGGCACCCCAGGAATCTTTATCTGCCCATGAGAAATCGGGGAGGAAATCCTCAGGGCCGGGTCCAACCCACTTGGATAAACCGTAGCGCGCCAGTCCAAGTGCCTGCTTTAACCCCACCTCATCAGGATTTGCCTCCGGGTCAGCCGCAGTTTTGGTAATTTCTGTCTTCAAATAAGTTAAACCTTGTTTTAGGCCCCAGGTATTTTTATCGCCAGGATCGTAACCGGGATTGTCCAGGCCTCCTCGAACCGTGGCAATTAGCTGCAAGGCTCCCGGGTCCGCATAAGTCGGATCGACACGGTTGATGCCCTCTCTTAATCCATTAACCTTATGAGCTACAGTATTATTCAGGAAAACATATGCGCTATATTGATGGTCAGGATCAATATGGGGTAGATAATTTGCTATAAAGTATTCCAGATCTGTAAGAATGGCAGAGGTCGCGGGATGATAGGTGTCAGGATCAAAATCTGCTTCCGCCAGCACCGGCAGCATTTTGGTATGTATTCCGCCGTCCAATTCATCCAATAAATACAATAGACCCGTTGTTCCGGTAATACCATCAAGCATATCATCTACCCCGTCTACCGCATCATCAACGCTACCCATGGCACTATCGAGTACGGGTACCGCCCCCTGGTCAATGCCTGATTTTACTTTTGTCAATCCTTCCACGAAATCGTCTTCGAGGCCTTCCAGAATAGTGTCCAGGCCGGGAACCATCTGGCCGTCGATTCCTTCCTTAATCCCGGTTAAACCGCCGGCTATATCACCCCAAAGAGCGACGGTAATTGTAACCAGATTTGTAACAACTTCCCGATCTACACCCGCTTTCAAATCATTCAAGCCGGGGATAATCTTACCGGTAAAACCGTTGAGCATATCCCGCAGTCCGGGGCTCATCTGGTCGGCCAACCCGGACCTGAGATCTTTTAGCCCGGGGACAACCTCGCCGTCAAGCCCTTTTTTCATGTTGGTCAGCCCGGGCACAATCTTGTCGACCATGCCGTGCAGGATCGTATCCAGCCCGGGGAGCATCTGCCTATCGATACCCGATTTGACCTGGTCCAGATTGCCGGCGATATTCTCGTCCAGCCCCTCGCTCTAAGCATCGAGGCCTTCCACCAGTTGCTCGTTTCCTTCCAGGAGTTGGACTACACCGCTGCGCAGCTTTTCACTGCCGTCATAAAGCATGCTGATGCCGAAAAGCACAAAGCCCCGGCCTGCCGGTTCGCCCGCTTCACCCTGGGCGACAACTACACCGATTGAGACCAGTAAAAGACCCACTGCCAGACACAATGCCACTGCCTTGCGGGAAACGACATACCTCTTCAAAGTTATATATGCCCCCCTTATCGTTATAAAATCTCCTTAAAAAGATAGGAATTTGCTCAGGTTTTCGCATATCCAGAGGATTTTTTTCTCACTGCCTATCATGTTCCATGTGCCGGCTTGGCTTCCATCGCATGATTATAACTCCCATCATCAGCGCATACAAACACAAACCGGCAATCAAGAACAAACTCAACAACACCCCCCGTCACCTTACAACACCACCGGGTTTACACCCGGGTCGTTGGTGAGACCGTCCACCAGGTAGGCCTTGATCACATCACCGGGGCGGACATTAAAGGCCGCCCGGGCCCGGCTGATGCTGTCAAAATCAGCTCCGGTCGCGTTAATCCCGATCTGTTTTCCGCTACGCAGGTGTACGAAGACGAGCACCTCGTCCCCGGTATGGCCGCTGACAGGGGTAACACTGACGTTAAAATACTTAAACCCGCTCATACCGCTGTTTACGGTCATGGTGACAATGCCGTCGGCGCTCAGGCCGCCGGTGTATGCCGGGTCATCATCCGGGGTGACGATATAGGCGCCGTTGCCGGTGCCCGGGCGTACTTTCAGGGTGAGCGTTTTCGAGACAGTGAAACCGTCCGCGTCTTCCACGGTTACCTGCACGTCGTACTCGCCCACCGTCACCACCGCGCCGCTGATCGCACCGCTGTTTTCATCCAGGGTCAGACCGGCGGGCAGGCCGGCGGCGCTCCAGCGATAGGGCCCGCTGCCGCCCGAGGCTTCCAGCGTGGCACTGTAGGGCCTGTCTTTGAGCGCAATGGGCAGGCTTGCCGTATCCACGGTCAGCGCCGCGGCCCGGGTAGCGGTGAGGGTATAGGTGCGGGTGGAAGCATTCTGGGCTACCACCATTACCTCAATCGTGTTTTCCCCGGGATTCAGGTTGACAGTCCGGGTTTCCCCGCTGTTTAAGATGGCGCCTCCCACAAGTACTAGGGCCTTAGGATCGCTGCTTTCCGCCGAAAGATCCAGAGAGCTGACGCTGCTGCCCACGTTTAGGTTGTACTCTGTCTGGCCTGCTGAAAATGCCGGGTTTAAACTATAGCCGTTTATCGAGAGGACGGCCAGGTCGGCGTTGTCCACCGTGCCGTTGACAGAGATAACATAGCACTTCTGGCTGTTGCCGCCGGGGGCGGTGACCACGATCGGGATCAGGTTGGCGCCCTGATCGAGGTAGACTGTTTCGGCCACACCTGTCTCTGCCGTGCTGCCGGCAATGGTCAGGGTGGCTGCGAGATCTGCCAATTGAGCCGTGATCTCAATATTGTCTATGCCCGGATCTGCGTCTGCCTGGTAGATCACGATGTTTTTGTTAAAGGCCGGATTCAGGGTGCCGGGGTTTATCGTCAGGTCGGCCAGTTCGATGGAGAAAGTCTGGTATATGGTCAGGGGAAACTCCTTCTGACCTGTTTTACCGTTGCCGCCGGTGACGGTAACCGTTACATTAAATGTCCCCGCATCGTCCGGGGTACCGCTGATCTCGCCGCTGAAAGGGTCTATGTGAAGCCCCGCCGGCATCCCGGCAGCGGTCCATATGTAGGGAGCTGTTCCGCCCCAGGCTGTTAGAGCCGCAGCGCTGTATGATGTGCCGATAATTCCGGTGGGCAAGCTGCTGCTATCGCTTATAATATAGGGGCTGATAAATTCAATATTCTTACTTATTGGTGTGCCCGCATAGTTGGTGTGGTAGGCCGCACTATATTGTTCATTCCACAGCCGGAAGCTATAGTTGTCCGGATCCAGGGTGACGGGCAAATTAAAGGTTGCCGTACCGCTTTCGCTGCCCGCTGTCAGCGCCTTGATGGCCCCCCGGTAGGTATCGCCGCCGCCCGTCAGCTCTACACAAAGATAGTTACCGGGGCCTGTAGCGGCGCCGCTGTAACTGACTGTAACTGCGCTGCCGTTCCCGCAGCTCTCGGCTATCACGTCGCCGATACTCAGCGTCTGGCCGCTGTCGGCCAGAGTCAGCTTCATATCGCCGGCCGGCGGCGTGACCGCCGCAAGGTCGCTCCCTACGGTCGCGGGCGCGCCGCCGGCGGTGGCAGAGGTGAAGAGGACCGATGCCAGGTTTAATTTGCAAGCAGGGCGAACGGCGAGGGGAATATTGTCCACTTCCCAGCCGGTGGAAGAATTGACAAAGCCATCGGACATAACGACCCCCGCTAAGATATACATGACATGGAGAATAGATGAGCGCAGCCACCAAGTATGGCCTGTGGCACGGTCTGAATTCCCACCCGGGAAATAGGCGGGGTTACTCGCTTCGGCGGTTGAAAGGAGGAAGATTTTGTCGCCATAAACATCACTATTTGACCTCATGGCGGCTATTTCCTTTACCGTAAAGGAGTTGAAATAAGTATTGACGAGCCAGCTTCGTATATCTGAACTTTCATAATCATTTGTTTTTGGGTCTGTACCATCAAACTGCATGCTTGCCACAGCCCCCTCCGACAGTAACAACAGCTCCCCGCCGCTTCGGTCCAGAATGCGCCATCTGATGGGGTTGCCGTTATGTTCCCCGTAGTAGATATGCCGGTAGTTCCCGGCGATGCCGTCAGGGCCTCGCAAACTCAAATCATCGGGCGAACCTGTCTCCACTGCCCATATGCCGGCGGGTATGAGCCCGGTTGCGATGATTGTTGCCAGCAGCAACAGGTTTATAATTTTTCTATTCATTGCTTTTCCTCCTTCATTCTTCAAGGCTAGCCGTGGGGACAGTTCCATCGGCTTCCCTTCGGCCCTGCGCTATCGCTTCGGGGCCGCTCGAACCGTCCCCACGACAACGCTCGAAAAAATTTCTTTTTGGGCCAGCTGAAAAACTTCGCGGGCCGAGATTTCGATCTTGTTGTCCCACCGCACAAAGTCACCATCGGTAACCGCTCGCCGGAAAAAGTCCATGTCGGCCAGCATGCCAAAACGGACGGTGTGCAGTCTGTTTGAAAAATTCAGGATAATCGTGCTGCCGTTATCAAGTTCTACCTCCAACCGGTAATCTTCTTCTGGTATGACACTTTTTTATCTGAACCATGTTGCACCCCCCCCAAAACCATAAAAAAATCCACGATACCTTAATGATATCGCGGACCTTTATCGTCAGGATACTACCCACCGGGTAGTTTTACACTTTGAATCCGATGGTTAGAACAAGCGGTGGTAATATAAACTTGTAATGTTATAATCTGGATGTTATACCTTTAGAAGGTAAACAATATGAACAAATTGGCTAAGCTTAAAAGTATAGCACACAGTTACGGCATCGCGCTAGTTTATCTATTCGGCTCCCGTACCGAAGAAGCTTGTCGTTCCTTACACGGGGACAGCCCACTGATTGATGATCCTTTGGCCGATATTGATATTGGGGTTGTTTTTCAACAGGACTTGCCTCCTGCTGAAAAGAGATATTTTCTGTATGCGGATATTTATAACGATATGGCCGACTTGTTCAATCCTTATCCGGTAGATCTGTCATTTATGCAAGAAAACCATGCAGTCTTCCAGGTGGAAGCACTCAAAGGTATTTGCATATATTCCATGAATGAAAACTTAAAAGATAGATACGAAGAAATGATACTGCGGCGGGCTGCTGATTTTAAACCTGTATTGGAGCTTTTTCTTAAAGAAGCCCTGGAGAGAGCCTAAAACATGATAAACCAGACAATGATCAGGCAGCGCTTGACCTTCATAAAGGAATATTTACACCGTTTGAACCGGCTGGCGCAAATTCCGGAAAAGGATTTTTTCGGCACCGACAGCTGCGCCGCAGCTGAAAGCTACCTTCGCCGTACCCTTGAAGCCATGTTCGATATCGGGCGCCACATTGTCGCCAAAAGTGGTTATCTCGAATTGGCCCAAGAATACATATCTATTGCCAGGGGATTGCAGGAACTCGGAGTAATCGATCAGGACCTGGGTGAAAAGCTGATTAAAATTGCCGGTTACCGCAATAGGATGGTTCATCTCTACAACCTGATCACCGACCAAGAGCTATACGCCATAATCAACCATGAACTCGATAATATCCGCTTATTTTTACAGCAGGTCATTAAATTCCGGACAACCTGCCGAAAGAGTAATTAAACCGGCGGGCACCAGGCAGGAAGAGCCGTCTTTTAAAATCCACTCCTGCCAGTGTTCAGCAGGCAGCTTCGATTCCCTCCTTCGAAGCATGAACAGTTTGTTACTATTTCCCTTAAAATCTATAATTTCTGCTCAACCGTAAATTCCCAAAGTAAGTTCTACAGTGAGAAGCCAGTTGCGATAACACTGAAAAATCAATGGATTTAAGTATGAGAAATATTGAGCAAGAAATCATTAGAGGTGAAAACTGGCCTTAAAATGGCTAAGAGTTGCTAAA
>JAKPEE010000035.1 GCA_029552125.1 Bacillota bacterium
GAAAATTATATCGCTGGCCCGGCGGATGATCCGGCTTGCCGGATACCGTCCCGGCAAAGATATACCCATTGTTTTTACCGGGATCCGGCCGGGGGAAAAGTTGTATGAAGAGCTTCTCACCAGCGCAGAGGAAACCGAAGCGACGCTTCATCAAAGCATCTTCATGGCCAGGCCGGATAATGATTTTTCGGAGATCAAGTTGAAGCGTTTTCTGAATACTATCGCCCAAGCCGGGTGGAACCCCACCGGCGAAGAGGTGATCGCGCTAATCCGCTCCGTGCTGCCTGATTTTAAGAACCATTCTGCCGGTGAATGCCGCGCGGTTCCGTCTGCGGCGCCCGGTATTGGGGAGCTGTAACAAGAAAACTGAGTCAAATGCAAAAAAACTGCCTCTTCTCCTGAGGGTTATTTAAAATTGACTTTTCGGGGAATAACTATATAATTAGTCCATAAAGGAAGGTTGACTTAAAATAATTAAGGAAAGTGGAAAACATGAGAAAACGCAAGCTCAAACGGCTAATTAAAGTGACGGCGATCGCGCTGGCGGTGGCAGCACTATCTTTTACCGCGGCTTATCTCTTTTTCCCGGTATTATTTTTCAAAAAGCCCGGCAATAATATAAGTGGCGGCGTGGCGGCTGCTGGAAAATTTGATACAGACATGCTCAATATTGTCCTGCTCGGGTTTGATCGCAATGAAGTGAGGGGTAAAAAAAGCGAAATTTTCCGGCCTGATACGATCATGATCGCCTCGATTGATTTCAATGAGAGGAAAGTATCGCTGCTCAGCATTCCGCGTGACAGCTACGTAAAGATTACCGGAACGGAGATTTACGACAAGATCAACCATGCCTATATGTACGGTTATCATGCCGCGGAAGGCGAGGACAAGCATAAAAGCGGCCTTGATACGACCATCCGCACCATTGAAGACTTTTTGGACGGTATCCCGATCCACTATTATGTTACCGTGGATATGGAAAGCGTGGAAGAAATCGTGGACCAGGTAGGCGGGGTCTACTTTGACGTAAAATATCCCGTGCGGACTAAATATGGAACCGGAAAGCTGCTGCTTGATAAGGGCTACCAGCTTCTGGACGGTAAAAAGTTTCTTTACTATGTCCGCGACCGCAGTGTGGGAGGAGATTTTGGCAGGGTTTCCCGCCAGCAGGAGATATTGATAGAAGCCTTTCGCCAGGTTAAAGAGCGGGGTAAACTAAAAGATATCCCCGCGCTTTATCGAACGGTACAAAGCAACGTGGAGACAAACCTGAGTCTTGGACAGATTGCCCAGTTGGCCGTATTCGCGCTGAAGCTTAATCCGGAAGATATCAGCACTCATGTTTTCCCCGGCAGCAACCAAATCGCCCCTCGCAATGGGCTCGATATCTATTACGTAGTGATTAATGAAAAAAGCAGGGTAGAGCTGATCAAAGAGATATTTGGTGTAGACGTCCCGCTGCGGCCGCAGATAACCCTGCCGGGGCCAAGTAAAAAGCCTGAGGAGCCGTCGGCCGAGCTTCCGGAGCCTCCGTTGATGCCTTCGGATGAATTTGAATATCCATCAACTTGAGAATCACCGGCAGCGATCCTCCAGAAGGAGAAAATGCCGGAAGAAAAGGTAATAGAAACTGACCGGCGGGGCTTGACGCCGCCGGTCAGCATCATAGCGGAAGTTCCGGTTTTTTAATGAAATTCGATCTCGACATTTTTCCGCCGCGGTTGCGGGTCGGCCTTGGGCATGGTGATTTCAAGGATACCATTGCGGTAGCTTGCCTTCGATTCTTCAGCTATGACCGGAGCCGGCAGGGCCACGCTGCGGCGGAAGCTGCCCCAGTAACGCTCCTGGCGGTGCACGTTTTCATCCCTGACTTCGTGTTCCCGCTTGATTGTGCCGCCGAGGGTGAGCATGTTATCGCCAATCTCGATGCGAATATCTTCCTTGCTCTGCAGGCCCGGAATTTCGCAGGAGGCGATCACTTCACTGTCTTTTTCGTAGATATCAATCCGCGGCTCTTCACGGAAAAAGGACGCACCGAAAAGGCGCTCCATTTCACGGCGGGCGCCTTCAATATAGCGCATCGGTTCGTAGGGAATACGCGGCATCAGTATAACCTCCCGGCAGTTGTTTTTTATTATTTTAATCGTGAAATACTTGCTTATACATGTTAAAGCTTTCCGCCGGGCGCCCGGCGGTTATAGGGATGCCATGCGCGGAAAAAATGAACAGGAGATTGAACTTCAAAGTAAAATGAGTCCGGTGCCGAACATTGCTATTCACCGGGAAGTTGACGGGAGAAGGGAAGTATGAGAATGAATGCTGCGGAAAGGATTATCTGCGCTCTCGACTTCGAGGAGCCGGAAGCGGCCCTGCGCATACGGGCGGCCACGCCGCAGGAGGCGCTGCGGGCGGGAGCTGACTACCTGGTCATCGGCCAGCCCATCATCAGGGCACCCGATCCCCGGACCGCAGCACTGAAAATAATAAAAGAAATCTCATAACCGTTCAAAGTGGGACAACAGGGACGTACCTTGTTGTCCCATTTGATCTATCTACCCGGCAGGGCATTTTGTTGCCCGGACACCTGGCTGTAGTTATAAAAAAAAGTAACCCCGGGATACCACTTCTCACTTCTTGCCTCTATCTTCTGGTTTCCTGCTTCCTGCATGCAGTGTGGTGCGCCGGATGCGGCGTCAATAAAGGTAGACGGCCCGTCCGGAAATGCCAATGCGCTTCTCCGGGCCGTAATCCATGCAGG
>JAKPEE010000038.1 GCA_029552125.1 Bacillota bacterium
TTTAGCAACTCTTAGCCATTTTAAGGCCAGTTTTCACCTCTAATGATTTCTTGCTCAATATTTCTCATACTTAAATCCATTGATTTTTCAGTGTTATCGCAACTGGCTTCTCACTGTAGAACTTACTTTGGGAATTTACGCCCCTTTATCCATCTCCAGAACGCTGTAATCATACCTGCTACAGAGACAGATGCCACCGTGCCAATGATTCGCAATGGTTGCCGCCATACAGTATCTATTGTTTTTCTTCTTTGCTGCCGGCATTTCACAATATATTTCTTCGATAGCCCATTTAAACAAACCAGCGGTGGTTCCTTCCGGGAAAACCACCGCTGGTTAGCATAATAGTAGCTGAATTTGTGAGCCCTGGCCATATTTTAGGCATCGTCAGCTATAATCTGCTTAACCCGCCGCTCAAAACGCGTGCGTGGTATAAGGACGCTGCGCCCGCAGGTCATGCATTTGATCCGGAAATCCATGCCCACCCGGATAATCTGCCATTTGTCGGAGCCGCAAGGGTGAGCTTTCTTAAGTTGTACAACCTGGCCAATATGATAAAGAGCCATAAATACCTCCGGCTTCTTTATTTCACTGAGATAATTTGTCCAGCACGGCACTGATTTGCGCAGCAATTGCATCGATGTCCTGGTTGCCGTCAATGGTATGAAGTAAATTTTGCTGGCGGTAATAATCAATCAGCGGTTCTGTTTGCTTCTTATAGACTGCAAGCCTTTCCGTTACTGTGGCCAGCGAATCATCTTCCCTTTGGGACAGTTCCCCGCCACACTGATCACAGACATTTCGGACCTTCGGGGGGTTAAATTTAATATGATATGTTGCCCCGCAATCCCGGCATACCCGTCTACCGGTCAATCTGGCAATTAATTCTTCTTCTTCAACGGCCATATGAATTACTGCATCCAGCTTGCAGCCTAAATCATTGAGCACCTGATCCAGCGATTGGGCCTGCGCTACAGTGCGGGGGAAACCATCCAAGAGTGCGCCCTGCCTGCAATCCGGGTCGGCAAGCCTTTCCTTGACTATCCCCACCACAACATCATCCGGCACCAGTTGCCCCTCCTCCATATACTGCTTGGCCTTCAAGCCAAGGGGGGTGCCTTTCTTTACCGCACTCCTTAAAATTTCCCCGGTTGAAATATAGGCCAAATTATAGTTTTTTACCAGGAATTCAGCCTGTGTTCCCTTTCCTGCTCCCGGGGGTCCAAGCAACATTATCAGCATTTTTCTCCCTCACTTTTTTGGGACAATTAAGGGTTCATAAGCATATAGTGTTCTTCTTTTCCATCTTAATTCCTGCTATGGTATATAAAAAGCTTGCCCTCAGTTCCACCAGATCCCGGTACTGTTAAACAGTTGCAGCGCCTTATTAAACAGATACGCCTGCTGAGGATCAAAAAGCTCCCTGGCAAGGGGGATTAACCAGAAAAAGGGAGCGACAGCCCCGGCTATTAGAACAAAAATCCAAATATGGAGGATTACTCCAATAATGGCCCCTCCCCATTGTCCCCGGTAATTTGACAGTACGCCGCTATGGTTCTGGCGAAAGAAACCGGCCAGTTGAAATGCTCCCCCCCAGAGAGCAAAGCCTGCAGCAAAAGACAGCGCATTTACCATAATCATGGTTAAAATATCTATTACCCCTGTCGCAGAAGCTGTGGCGGCCGCAGTGGCTTTTTCAACTAGAAGCGGATGCAGCCAGGCTGGAATTTCCAGCGAATTTAAGACTGCTTCAGGATATGAAGCCATAGTGCCTACCGGAACGGCACTCCGGTTGATGAGCAATGTTCTAATAGCCAAATCAACAGGATAATGCAACGTAATAAACAGCTTCATATCCCCCTGAAAAACAGCCGCTGTTGCAGCGGCTACAATCAGCAGGGCTAACCGTTGAGAAATTTTTCTCCAACCAGCCAGGTAACCGGATACACCGCCCCATAGGCAGACGATGCATAACCCCAAATCCAACCAGAGCATAGGCTCTCACCTTTATTAGATACAGAAAAACATACTAACTTTTCTCCTATACATATTTCTGCAAACCTTTTAATATAACTAAATTATCACCGATGAGGAGTACGCAAATGAGCCTAAGCCAGACACCACTATACAGGCATGCTTCCTGCTCCGGAACTATGGTCCGGGTAAATGGCAACGATCCCCGTGCACCTGACAAAATTGCTTCCGCCCTTATATGTATGATACTTCAGCGCTTTGATTTCCGCCAGCAGCCGGCCCGGGCAATTTTATGCATAGGGTCTGATCGTTCAACAGGTGACGCTTTGGGCCCTCTGGTCGGGACATTCCTGTCCAAAATGAAGCTGCCGCGAACCCTAATCTGGGGAACTCTGGCTCAACCGGTCCATGCGTTAAACCTGCACAACTATATCCAAAAAATTAAAGAGTATTCAGACCCGCTGCTGGTCATAGCGGTTGATGCTTCTCTGGGCAAACAAGACAGTATCGGCTTAATAGAGGTAGTTGACGGCCCCCTAAATCCCGGAGCGGGGGTAAGTAAACAACTGCCGCCGGTAGGCCATTTCCACCTGAGCGGCATAGTCAATCTGGGAGGTTTCATGGAGCAAATGGTATTGCAGAGTACCCGTCTTTACCATGTCATGGAAATGGCACGGGTCATGGCCAAAGGTCTAAAAAAAACACTGGCGGCAATTTAATTTTTCACAAAGCAAAATGATATCACAAGGGCCACCTCACAAGAGGTGCCCCTGCAGCATCAACGAGAAAAAACTCTCTAACTAGCCGTCTATTTGACAGGTTCCTTAATTTCCGTTTCTTTCAACCCTTTGCCCGCCACAGCATCAGTTTTTAAAATGGGCTTAATCGCCTGATCTTTTCGCTTCATCTCTACATCTCCGGAAAAAATTGCACCGTCGTCAACCAGTAGACCGTTAGTTTTCACTTCGCCTATAACAATACCGGTACTGCGAATCTCCAGTTTTCCCTCAACATCAAGGTTGCCTTCAAAACGCCCGGCCACGGCCACATTACGCCCTTTTATATTTGCGGCAACCCGCCCGCTTTCGCCGATGACGACATCACCCGGCGTAATGATCTCTCCCTCCATATCACCATCAATCCGGATTAGGCCCTTTGCCTGAATAGTTCCCTTAAAAGAAGTATCTTTGCCAATAACTGTATTGACTTTATCCGACGGGGCTTCAAGCTGATCTTTTTTAAACATTTTACTTCCTCCCTGTTTAGATATATTTATCTCATATAATTCATGGGGTTCACCGCTACGCCGTTCACTCGCACTTCATAATGCACATGAGTCCCGGTAGCCAGGCCAGTCTGCCCCATATAGCCGATTACCTGACCTCTTTTCACCCACTGGCCGCTGGAAACAGCAATTCTAGACATGTGGGCATAGCATGTTTCAAACCCGTAGCCGTGATTAATGAGCACCATATTGCCGTACCCCCCCTGGTAGCCGGCTGATACCACAGTTCCATCGGCGGTGGCATAAATTGGCGAGCCGTAGGCTCCGGCAATATCAATGCCGCTATGATACTTCATGACTGCCCGATTGAAAGGAGAACGGCGCATACCAAAACCTGAGGTTATGCTGCCGCTGGCAGGCCAGATGGAAGGAGTGGCCGCCAAACGGCGAACAAACTTATCCACTTCTACTTCCAGCAGCTCCATGGATTCGGCTTTTTCGGGGATTAATTGTTGCAGCACTTCAATGTTTGCTACTGCCCGGTCCAGCACCCGCCTTTCACCGGAGCGGCTGGCATATAACCGTGACTCTCCTCCCCCCTCACCCGTGGAAGAAGTATCTTCGTCTTCTCCACCTTCTTCCTCCTCCAGACTTATACCGAGTTTTTCAGCGACCAGATCAGCCAAAATTTCGATCTGCCCCATTTGCTCAATGAGCTTTTGTGTCTCAAAGGCAAAGGTATTTATCTCATCCTGCTGAACCTGATTGATCTTACGCAAGGCCTGCACTTCTCTGGCATCATTAAGGGCATTCATGTAGGAATAAACAAGGATTAACAAGCCTGCCAGGCAAAGGGCTGAAAAAGCCACCAGCAATTGCACGACAAATAAAGGCAACCGTATACTATATGTAGACTCCTCCGTGTGGGGCACTATCATTATGGTAAAATAGCGTTTTCGCTTTTTCATCCATGAAAACCCCCATCTTCCGGCAGTTAAAGCGCTATTCTTCGCCTGGCTTCAGCCAAAGCTTGTTTTTCCTCTTCACTTAGAAAATGAGTGGAGCGCCCTTCCCTAATAGGCTTACCATAACAGCGGCTCTCTTCCCGGCCGAAAATGCTGGTCAACACCACACCATTTTCATGCCTGTCCAGCAAGGCCAGAGAAAAACTAAGATCGCTGCCGGTTTCCTGGAAAGCATTGAAACGGACCAGGCCCACCCCTGTTATGGAGAATGCCAACTGGCGTTCAAATTCAGCCAGGCTTAGCTCAAAAGCTTTTTGCTTCTCTAAACACTCGGAAATCATGCTGCCATATCGATTTAAAAGCTCTTCTAGATTTATATCACCATTGCCCAGCATCAATAAAAGATAACGCTTTTTCAAAGAGTGCAGAGCACTTAGCAAATAGATACAAAAGATAACCAGCCCCAGGCAAATTACTGCCAAACCCAGCAGAATTTCTGCTGAATGCAATCCCAACCATAACTCCACCTGTTTCCAAATCATTATCCCCGCCAACACCATCCTCTTTATTCCCTGGAAGTACATTTTAAGAAAAATTAATAGATATTAATTCGCTTTAAAATAATAATTTCCTTTTACGCAGTAGAAAAAATGTTGTTTCACGTGAAACATGTCAAATACTCCCGCTTCAAATTCTTTTAATGATTCACGTGAAACATGCAGTCTGTGTAAATGGGGTAAATTTATGATGTATCACCAGGGAGAAGCAGCGCAATGAGTCTTTCCAAATCTTCATCACTGTAGTAGAAAATCTCCAGGGTGCCGCCTTGCTTGCCTTTAACCAGCCTTACCTTTGTGCCCAGGTGCCGCTGCAATTGCTCTTTAATTTCTCTTAGTTGAGGCTCCTCGGTCATCGTTTCCTGCCGGATAGTGATCTTTGTTTCTTTCTCTTTTCCCGCCCTGCTTACCATCTTCTCCACTTCACGGGCAGTCAACCCCCTGGCCATAATCTGCTGGGCCATCTTGTTTTGAGTTTCCTGATCGGGGAGGGCCAGCAATGGCCTTGCCTGGCCGGGTAAGATATCTCCCCGGGCCAGAGCCTCTTTCACTGCCTGGGGAAGGGAAAGCAATCTCACTGTATTGGCAATAGCAGAACGGCTTTTCCCCACACGGCGGGCCAGCTCATCCTGGGTCATATTAAATTCTTCCATCAGCTTGCGGTATGCCTCTGCCTCTTCAATGGGGTTCAAGTCTTCTCGTTGCAGATTTTCGATCAAGGCAATTTCTAGCATGGCGCTTTTGCTAAATTCTTTTACGATAGCAGGAATAGTCTTTAACCCTACCATCTTGGCGGCCCGGTAGCGCCTTTCGCCGGCAACCAGGATAAACTGATCTTTTTCTGGAGCAACAACAATAGCCTGGACTAGACCGTGCTGTTCAATGGAATCAGCCAGCTCTCGTAGTTTTTTCTCATCAAATGTTGTGCGGGGCTGGTAAGGGTTGGGTTTAATACGGTGTATCTCAATTTCTTTGATATCACCCTCTTTTTCAGGAAGAGCTTCAGGTATTAAGGCACCCAGACCACGTCCCAGACGTCTTTTTTCATTCACTTCTGTAAGACCTCCCGTGCCAACGCCAGATAAAGTTCTGCGCCTTTGCTGCGCGGGTCGTATTCCAGAATGTGCAGGCCATGGCTAGGCGCTTCGCTTAGCCGGACATTGCGTGGTATGATCGTATCAAAGACCAACTCTTTAAAGTAATCTTTTACTTCTTCCACAACCTGTTCGGATAGATTCGTACGCGAATCATACATTGTCAGGAGCACACCTTCAATTTTCAAGCTGTCATTAAGATGTTTTCGAACCAAAGAAATCGTATTCATTAACTGGCCCAGGCCTTCCAGGGCATAATATTCGCATTGAATGGGGATCAAAATGCCGTCTGCTGCGGTAAGGGCATTTAAAGTCAGAAGGCCCAGAGAGGGAGGACAGTCGATAATAATACGGGTATATCGTTCTTTAATGGAGCTTAGTGCTTGCTTCAGTTTTACTTCCCGGGAAACGGTGGGCACCAGTTCAATCTCTGCTCCGGCCAGTTGTATGGTAGCCGGTACAACGTCTAGATTATCCCAGCGGGAAGGTAAAATAACCATATCTAAAGGCAATCCGTTAATCAGAGCGTCATAAATACACGCTTTGACGTCTTTTTTTTGTACGCCAATTCCGCTGGTTGCATTACCCTGGGGGTCTATATCCAGCAATAATACTTTTTCTCCGAGCCTGGCCAGGGCTGCGCTTAAGTTGACTGCGGTTGTTGTCTTGCCCACTCCGCCTTTCTGATTGGCAATAGCAATTATTCTAGACATGTCTGTTCTCCTTTAATTATTAATAATCAGGTTTTCTGTTTCTTAAATAAACGGATGGTCACCTCGACGTATTCTTCTTCCATTTTTTCGTTTACTTCCGGTTTGAGCCCCGAGTCTTCGATGATTTTAATGGCTTCGCGGATTGTGTTTAAAAAGATACGAAAATCTCTTACTACCGCCCGGGGAAGCTTTTTGGGTTCCGGGCTGCCACTTCTAGCCCCTCTTATTTTCTCGATTCGGGCCTCGGTCTGGCTGACCGTAAGCCCTTTTTCTAAAATTTCCTTTATGATTTTTTGTTGCATCTCTTCTGAGTCAAGTTTTAAAAGAGCGCGGGCGTGCCTTTCTGTTAAATTATTTTGCAAAAGGCTTTTCTTAACGGCATCAGGTAATTTTAGCAACCGTAATTTATTGGCTATGGTTGATTGACTCTTGCCCAGGCGTTGCGCCAGCACTTCCTGGGTTAAGTTAAAGCGCTTCATTAAAAGCGCATATCCTTCGGCCTCTTCGATAAAATTCAGATCTTCCCGCTGGAGATTTTCGATTAAGGCAATGGTAGCCATGGCGCTGTCGCTTAATTCTTTAACCGTGGCGGTAATCGTCTCCCAACCCAGACTTTTACAGGCCATTAATCTCCGTTCACCGACAACCAACTGGTAACCACGGCCGCTGCGTCTGACCATAATCGGTTGCAGTAATCCGTAAGTCTTGATGGACTGCTTTAGCTCTTGCAGTTTATCTGGTGTAAAATTTCGTCTAGGCTGAAAAGGATTAGGTTCAATATCCTCAATTTTTATCGTGATTACTTTTTCTTTTCCAGCTATTGTATCAGGATATGGGTACCCGCTCCACTGTTCTTTCATCCAGATTCACCGCCTTTTTGGCAATACTCATCCAATTCTTATTTGACAGCGGCAGGGACAATCCTTCAACTAAGCTTTAAATTTTTTAGTTCAGAGGTTTTTTAGCAGGCTTTCCAGGCTTTCGGGGATAAATGACTGGTGTATTTTCTACTTTACGCAAGCATACCAGTGTTCGCTTTTCTCCAGCAGGAAGTCTATAATGATATATTCTTTTAACCTCGCCCCCACACAAGCGCAGCGCGTGTTTAGCCGCAACAGCTTCATTCTCTCCACGGGGGCCTTTATATAAAAATACTTCCCCTCCCAATTTGGCCAAAGGTAAAGCCAGTTCGGCCAGAATAGCTGTATCAGCGACAGCCCTGCAAACAACCGTCTGGAAACGCTCCCTGTAATCAGGATGACGGGCCCACTCTTCAGCCCGGCCGGCAAGAAAAACCACCTGCTCCAGCTTCAATTCCCGGCACACTTTTTTTAAAAAAACAATTTTACGGCGGTTAGCATCCATGAAAAATATTTTTTGTTCGGAAAGCATTATTTTCAAAGGTATTCCAGGTAAGCCCGCACCAGTCCCTAAATCCAGCATTTCCCCGGGAGAAAAAATATTAAGTGTAACCGGGTAAAGAGAGTCAAAAATATGTTTGTGAATTATTTCTACACTGTCCCGCGTGCCTACCAGGCGCTGCCTGGACAAACCTTCAATAATCAAATTGATATACTTTAAGAGTAGCTGCTCCTGCTCCGGCTTGATCGGCAGGGCAAGCTGAGCCATAACTTCTTTCAACCGCCGCTCTTCGGTTTCCATCGCTCTTAACCCTCTCTTACTTGCCGAGACAAAACTGACTAAAAATACGATCCAGCAGTTCGTCTGATACAGTATCTCCGGTAATTTCCCCCAATTTCTGCCATGCTCCGTGCAGCTCCAGGCTCACCAGCTCAAGTGGCTGAGTATCGATTTGATCCGCGGCTTTCTCCAGATGGCGCAGTGCTCCCTTGATGGCCTCTTCCTGCCGTAGGGAGAGTAATGCTGCATTCTCTCCTCCATGGCCCAGTTTGCGGTCAAGAAGTTTGATCATTTCTTCTTCAAGCTGCCTTATACCCTCATTTTTTACTATGGCTGTACTGACCACTGGAATGCCCGGAAAACGCTCCTCTACTTCCTTTACCGTAGTTCGCAGTGGTAGATCAGATTTATTCAGCACCATGATTACTGCCTGGCCTTCCCGGATGAGACGGGTAATGGCTTCATCCTCAGCTTCCCATGGTGTTGAGCCATCCAGCACAATGAGGAGCAATTGAGCCTTCTCTGCCGCATTTTTAGAGCGGCTGATCCCTTCCTGCTCTACCGGATCTACTGTCTGGCGAATGCCGGCTGTATCAATTATCTGTATGGGATATCCGCCAAGGTTTAAATAGCCTTCCAGTAAATCTCTGGTAGTGCCCGGTACCTCGTGCACTATGGCCCGCTGTTGCTTTAATAAGGCATTTAAAAGTGATGATTTTCCGACATTTGGTTTTCCAATTATGGCTGTTTTAATCCCTTCCTGATAGGCCCTTCCTCTTTCAGCTCCCTCCAATAAATCCTTAACCTGATTGATCATTATTTCCAGGTTAGGTTTGAGTTGAGTTTCAGTGCTGTCGCATTCCAGATCTTCAGGGAAATCTAGGACCGCTTCAATCTGGGCCAAGTTATCCATTATCGAGTTTCGCAAAGAGGCAATTTCCTCTGACAGGTAACCTGTTACATTAAGGGCGGCAAGTTTTACTCCCTCTTCAGAACGCGCCTGGATTATCCTCAATACATTTTCTGCCTGGCTAAGATCAATGCGCCCGTTTAAAAATGCACGCCTGGTAAATTCTCCAGGTTCGGCCAGGCGGGCACCCTTTTTTAGAATCAAGCTTAAAATCAAGCGCAATGTAAAAATACCGCTATGACAATTTACTTCAACGGTATCTTCACAGGTATAAGTATGCGGAGATCGCATAAATGAAACGAGCACTTCATCGATAATTTCGCCTTGCTCGTTAATTATATGACCGTGATAGAGATGGTGGGAAAGCGGATATCCTTTCTTTTTTCCCCGATGAGGTATAAAGATTTGGTCAACCAGGGAAAAAGCTTTATCCCCGCTGACACGGACGATGCCGATTCCACCTTCTCCTGCCGGGGTGCTAATGGCAGCAATAGTGTCTTCTCCTGGCATTAAAAATCCTCCTCAACAAAAAACCGCTCCCTGGCGGGAGCGGGCGGCAAGCCCTTAGCGCGGGCTTATTACTACTTTACGATATGGCTCTTCTCCCTTACTATAGGTCACTACATCTTGATGGTCCTGTAAGGCCATATGAATGATTCTCCGTTCCTGTGGGGTCATCGGTTCCAGGACCTGTTCCCGCCCTGCCAGTGATACTTTTTTGGCAATGCTTGCAGCGAGTTGCTTTAAGGTGTTTTCCCGGCGAATACGATAACCTTCAACATCAACAATAACCATTTTTCTCCAACCAAGAAATTGGCGCCTAAGCACGGCATTGGCCAGGTATTGCAACTCATTTAGTGTTTTACCGCGGCGGCCAATAAGGAGAGCGCTTTTTTTGCCTTCAATGTTTATGTTGAGCTTTTCCTGATCTTCGGTTACTGCTACGCTTCCCTTAATATTCATGTAGTCCAGTACTTTATTAAAAAATTCTTCCATATATTGAGCCGGTTCTAACCGTACCTGGACAGAAACACGGGCATTCTTATTGCCAATAAAACTTAGAATACCCTGGGCCGGTTCACTTAAAACTTTTATCACTGTATTTTCACGTTTAACTCCCAGAGAAGAGAGGGCCTTCATTATGGCTTCGTCTACAGTTTTTCCTGATTCCTCCACAATTCTCATGACTTTAATTTCCCCCCTTGCCTCTGTTTTTACCTGAACCTTTAGCAGTACTATTGGCAGTGCCTTTTTCTTTTATCAGGCCTGCTTCCTTCTCTTCTTTCATTTTTCCCAGGTGCGTGACTAAATAATGCTGAGCCATAGAAAAAAGGTTGTTCATAATCCAGTATAGAACCAGGCCTGCCGGAAAGCTGATACTGAGAAAAGTAATTAACGCCGGCATCATATAAAGCATCATTTTTTGGTTCGGATCTGTCATGTTTTGTTTGTTATAAATATACGTGGTTATACCGGCCAGGGCTGGAAATATGTAATATGGATCGGCTTTAAGTAGATTTCCCCAGGCCTGAAAGCCCGGAATTAAATATTCGCTAAAATTGGGTATTTGAGTTACTCCAAATTTTTCAACGTCCTGGAGCAATCTAAAAATGGCAATTAACACGGGAAATTGAATTAGCAGCGGCATGCATCCAGCTAAAGGGTTTAACTGGTTTTCCTGCATAAATTCAGCTATAGCTTTGTTTTGCTTTTCCTTATCATCCTTGTATTTTTGCTGAATCTTTTTTAGTTCCGGCTGTAGCTTCTGCATTCTGCGGGCCGATTCCATTTGCTTGTTATTAAGAGGAAAAGTAATTAATTTAAACAACAGCGTTAAAATAATGATGGCCCCACCAAAATTAGGCACCACCATATAAATATAGCGAAGTATATTTCCCAAAAACTCGGCGATCACATTAATAATTTCGCCCATTTTATCCTCCTATCCCGTGTTTTTACTTAACCGGATCATAGCCTCCGGGATGAAACGGATGACAGCAAAGAAGTCGCCTTATTCCCATGGTGATGCCTTTAAGCATTCCATATTTTTTAATCGCATCATAACAATATTGTGAGCAGGTCGGGTAAAAGCGGCATACCTGAGGCTTTAACGGGGAAACAAACAACTGGTAAAATCTTATTACATAAAGGCATAACTTTGCCGGAAGTCTCCCCATCATTTCTATTTTAATAATTTCCCTTTTTTGCACAGGGAAAGCAACTCCTCTTTAGCGCTGAAATAGTCCATTTTCACCGCGGGTTTACGGGCTACAATCACAAAATCATAGCCTTTTTTTAACATGTCCTGTAGGTGGTGGAACGCCTCGCGATAAATTCTTTTAATGCGGTGGCGCTCAACGCTACCCCCCACTTTTTTGCTTATAGAAAAACCGAGCCGGTTTCCTTCAATACTGTTAGTACAAAAATAAAGTACCACATTGCGGGTAACCAGCGCTTGGCCAAAACGATAGACCTGTTTAAATTCCCAGCTTTTTTTTAACCTTCCGCAGGCCATTTTGTTGCAGTTCAGGCGCTTAATCGTTTACGCGCCCTGAAACGCCTTCTTTTAAGTACAGCTCTGCCCGATTTAGTGCTCATTCTTTTTAAGAAGCCGTGGGTTTTTTTTCTTTTTCTTTTCTTCGGTTGATATGTTCTCTTCATGTTCTTCCCTTCCAAACCACTTTTGTTCGAAATATAAAAAAATTATACAGTAAAAAAAAGATCAATGTCAAGATTACCGGGCAATATCATAAACAGGTGAGCTATATGGCTACTCTTTCACATTGCAGTTGGTTTTAATTTCTGTTAATATATTATCTACCGGGTTTGTGTAATGATACATATATATACCACACTTATCCACAACTGTTGTTAATAACTTGCTTGTACTTGTGTATAAATATTCCCTTGTGCTTGCCGTGTATACCTGTCAGGAGGGCTTGACGATGAATATCAATCTGGAAGAAGTATGGCGCCTGACTCTGGCTGAAATGAGCAAAGATTTAAGTAAACATAGTTCTGAAACCTGGTTGCGATCAGCCAGAGCACTATCCATAAAAGACCAGTGCCTGATTATTGAAGTACCCAACGATTTTACTAAAGAATGGTTTGAAAACCGTTATAAGCAGCTTATAATCCACAGCCTTAAAAAAGTAACGGCTCAAAATTATGATGTTAGTTTTATCATTTCACCGAATTCTATAGATGAACCAGATGAAGGTGCGGCGCCTTTTTATCCTGCTAACTCAGACGCTCCTGAGTTTAGTGCTTCAACCCAGGACAAGACCCAACCTGAACCGGTTCAAGCCCGGGAACAGTATTATTCTACATTCAACCCCCGTTATACTTTTGATAACTTTGTTGTGGGAGCGTGTAACCGTCTTTCCCATGCCGCCTCTCTGGCCGTGGCGGAAACCCCTTCCAGGGCCTATAACCCTCTTTTTATTTATGGCGGGGTTGGTTTAGGCAAAACACACCTTTTACATGCTATCGGACAATATATCATTCAAAATCACGGCTTGTCCAGAGTAATGTATTTTTCTTCTGAAAAATTTACAAACGAGTTTATCAACGCTATTAGGGATAACAAAACCGTAGAATTTAGAAATAAATACCGCAATATTGATGTTTTATTGATTGACGATATTCAGTTTTTAGCTAAAAAAGAGCAGACTCAAGAAGAGTTTTTTCACACTTTTAATTCACTCCATGAAAATAACCGCCAGATCGTGATTTCCAGTGACCGCCCCCCAAAAGAAATTCCAACGCTGGAGGATCGTTTGCGCTCCCGTTTTGAATGGGGCCTGATCACGGATATTCAGCCACCAGACCTGGAAACACGTATTGCTATTTTAAGGAAAAAAGCCCAAACCGACGGTATGGATATACCCAATGATGTGATTCAACATATTGCTTCAAAAATTGAGACAAATATTCGCGAGTTGGAAGGCGCCTTAATACGCATTGTCGCCTATGCTTCACTGGCCAAACAACCGGTTACCCTGGCATTAACCCAGGAAGCTTTAAAAACCATTTTGTATACACGTAAAAAAGAAATATCGGCCAAAGATATTATCAGGATTACCGCCTCCCATTTTGATATTAATCCTCTTGATTTAAATGCCAAAAAGCGAACCCAGGATATTGCCTTATGCCGTCAAATAGCCATGTATTTTTGCCGGACCTTGGGTGATCTTTCCCTGCCCAAAATCGGAGAAGAATTTGGAGGACGCGATCACACTACAGTATTACATGCCATAAAAAAAATAGAAAGCCTGGCTCAAAAAGACCACACCTTTAAACATAAACTGGAACTGATTCGCAACGAAATTGTCAATAATGGATGAATAAAATGTGGACAACCTATTTATGGTTTATTGTTTTCGGCCTATTTAAAAAGATACTCACCACCGATTAAGAGCTTGTCCACAGATTCAACCTGGTTGTTGCACTTAAATTCAAGGCCAAAGCACCTTGTGCACAGTTTCCACAGCTATTATTATTACTGCTTATTATATTTATATCTAGTTACAGTATTATTTTGTGGTTAACCTAAAAGGGAGGAAAAGCTAGTAATGCTAATTTCTTTGCCAAAAGATCAGTTGAGTTTTTGTCTGGATACTGTAGAAAAAGCTCTGCCAACCCACTCTTCAGTCCAGCCCATCGAAAATATTTTATTGGAATGCCATGGGCAGTGGCTTACCTTTACCGCCACAAATCTTGAACAAGATATCTGCGTGAAGATCCCTAACATTCATGACAGTTCCGGTAGAATTTTATTGCCGCCCAAAATTGTAGATATAGTTCGTTACTTGCCTGCAGCAGACGTGAATATAGAAATTAGCTTTGATAATTATCGTATTGACATTAAAAGCGGGCAGTCCAATTATGTGTTGTATGGAGCAGACCCTACCGATTTTCCGTTAACCAGGAGTGAAGATGATCCGGAAAGTATATTAAGCCTGGAACAAGCAGATTTCAAAAAAATATTAAAAAAAGTAGTCTTTGCAGCATCTACTGATGAAAGCCGGCCTGCTTTTAATGGAGTGCTTTTATATTTCAAAGATAGCCAGATCAGTTTAACCGCGTCAGATACATACCGCCTGGTTGTTCAAGATTTAATAAATGAAAACTGGGCTTTCGAAGAACAACGCTGGCTTATCCCCGCCAAAGCCTTGCGTGAACTTTTAAAAATAATGGGTGAAGAAGGGGAAATTACTATTTCACCGAAAAGCAAACGCGTTGTTTTTAAGTTTAATCAAGTTTATTTTGCTACCCGTGTTCTGGAAGAAAAGTATCCAGATGTAAGAGGGGTTATACCCACCGCCTTTAAAACCAGGATATTAACCGAAAGAAAATTATTTGAAGAAAGTGTCGCCAGAGCAGGATTGCTGGCCGAAGGTATTAACCAGGCTATTCATTTTTCTATTCATGATCACAGGTTTGAAGTTAAGGTATCTTCTCAAATAGGTAAAATGGAAGAATCGCTGCAGTGCACCCAGGAAGGCGAAGATGTAGAGGTTTTCGTAAATGCCAAGTTTGTTATGGATATACTAAAAGTATTGGAGCAAAAGGAAATATTAATTGATTTTCACAGCAAAAACGGCCCTCTTGTTTTCAAAATACCGGGAGATGATTCATATATTTACCTGGTGTTGCCGATTAAAATGGAGTAGATAAGCGAGGACGGCTGGTTTTGTTTTTACATAAACTTAAACTTTTACATTTTCGCAATTATGAGCAGCAAGAGCTGTCTTTCAATGCGAGAATTAATATTTTTAAAGGCAACAACGGCCAGGGTAAAACCAATCTTTTAGAAGCCATCTATTATCTGGCCGTATCTCGTTCTTTTAGAACAAATTACGACCAGGAACTAGTCCATTGGAATAAAAACGATTTTTTCTTAAAAGGAAATTTTCAGAAAGGGGAAGACTTTTATGCCGTAGAAAGTGCTTATCAGGGATTCTCGAAAAAATTTAAAATCAAGGTAAATGGCGCTGAGGTTAAAAGAAGCGATTTTATTTATCAGTTTCCGGTGGTGGTATTTAGCCCGGATGATCTTCTTTTAATTAAAGAGGGCCCTGCCGGCCGCAGGCGCTTTTTAAATTTAGAAGGCTCCCGTTTAATACCGTCTTATTATCGTAAACTTAAGGATTATCAAAAGGTTTTACAGCAGCGGAACCGGTTGCTGAAGGAAAAGCGCTCAAATTTTTTCAACCGTGATCTTTTCGAACCTTGGGATCGGGCCCTGGTTTCACTGGGCAGCAGCATTATTAAACAACGGATTTCTTTGCTGAAAAATCTTGAAGCGCAGGCGCAAGTTTTTTTTGAACAGTTGTCCGGATATAAAGAACAGCTTTCTCTTAACTATGTCAGCAGCGTTACCATGGCAGATCTATCTGAAAAAACAGAAGAGCTATTTTGGGACCAGTTAAACCAGGGACGGGGTGAGGAGCTTAAACGAGGCTATACTCTTATTGGCCCACATCTCGATGATTTTTTAATCCTGATCAATAATTATGAGGCTAAAAAATATGCATCGCAGGGACAACAGCGCGCAGCAGCCCTGGCGCTTAAGATGGGAGAAGTAAATCTTTTTTGCCAGGCCAGGCGGGAAAGCCCAATTGTCCTGCTGGATGATGTTTTCTCTGAATTTGATCCGGAACGGCGTTTGCAGCTTCTAAATTTTTTAAGGCAACGCGAGGGGCAATCTTTTATTACAACAGCGGCTCCTTTCGATAAGCAAGGCTTGCAAGAAGGAGAATTTGCAATTTTTTCTGTTTACAAGGGGAAGATTAATCATGAAGGAGCTAGGGTTAATCCTGGAAAAAATGCTCCGGCAGAAAAAAATGTGGCATCAATACAGCCAAAATTTGATCATTGAACGCTGGCCCGAAATTGCCGGACCGGAAATTGCTTGTGTAACCCGTGCCGAGAGAATGGTTAAAGGCAAACTATTTGTCACTGTAAGGGATTCAACCTGGGCCTACCATCTCACCTTGCTAAAAATTCAACTGTCTGAGCAAATTAATAAATTTGCCGGTGAAAAAGTAGTAGAAGATATTTATTTTAAAGTGGGCCCTCTGCAACAGGAAGAGCAGGAACTAAGCGCTTTTATGGGTAATAATAACAATATAGAAGAAAATAAACCTGGACAGTCTTCAAGTAAAAGCAATCAAAAAAATTGTACGTTTCTTAGTGAAATCCGCAAGTTGAGAAACATGGTTTCATTGAATCATTCAGCGAATCATTTAGCCGGGGAGGACTAAAGGGATGTATCTGCATATTGGCAGTAACCGGATTGTTTTTCATCGAGATATAATTGGCATCTTTGATCTAAATTTACGTAAAAACCCAATCAATAAACAGTTTCTAGAAACAGCACTGGCCAACCGGTTTTTGGGTTCTGCTGATTATGAACAGTATAAGTCGTTCATAGTGACAGACAGCTCAGTTCATCTTTCGCCAATAGCACCTATGACCCTGGCCCGTCGCAAGTAGTAATTTGACCAAAATTTATTAGTCAATTGCTTTTGATGTTATAATTAAAAAAGATGTCATGTTCTAGTGGGGGAAACAGATGGCAACGCACAATTCACATCACGAATACAATGCATCCCACATTCAGGTGCTGGAGGGGCTTGAAGCGGTTCGCCGGCGGCCTGGTATGTATATCGGTTCCACCGGGAGCCGGGGTTTACACCATCTCATCTTTGAAGTAGTAGACAATAGTATTGATGAAGTAATGGCAGGCTACTGCACCCAGGTTAAGATTTTTATCAATAAAGATAACAGTGTTACTGTAATTGACGATGGGCGCGGTATTCCCGTAGAAAATCATCCCCAACAAAACCGTCCGGCTGTGGAGGTAGTGCTGACCACTCTTCATGCGGGCGGCAAATTTGGTGGAGAGAGCTATAAAATTGCCGGAGGTCTTCATGGTGTTGGCGTTTCTGTAGTTAACGCCCTTTCCAGATGGCTGGAAGTAGAAGTTTTTCTAAATGGAAAACATTACTATCAGCGTTTCGAGCGCGGTGTAAAAGTTACTGAGCTAAAAGTTAAGGGTCCTTCCCAGCGTACCGGCACAAAGGTAACCTTTCTTCCGGACGATGAGATTTTTGATAAAATCGAATACGATTACGATATCCTGGTGCCGCGGTTCAGGGAAATAGCCTTCTTAAACAAGGGCACCCGTATTATATTTAAAGATTTGCGCAACAATTACGAAGAACAATTTCGCTTTGACGGGGGAATCGCCCAGTTTGTGTCCTTTTTAAACCGGGGTAAGGAAGTTTTCCCCAAGAAACCGATTTACCTGGAAAAGGCAATAAATGGCACCCAGATTGAACTGGCTTTACAATATCATACTGGCTATAATGAAACTATTTATTCATATGCCAACAATATCCATACCGCTGAAGGTGGAACTCACGAATATGGCTTTAAAGTGGCCATGACCCGGCTGATAAATGATTATGCCCGCAAGACCGGTGCGCTTAAAGAAAACCAGGGCAACCTGACCGGCGAGGACATCCGTGAAGGAATGACCGCGATCATTAGTGTCAAGCTGTTGGAGCCCCAATTTGAAGGGCAGACCAAAACAAAACTGGGTAACAGTGAACTACGCAGCCTGGTCGATTCAGCCTGCTATGAGGGAATTGAACGATACCTGGAAGAAAACCCGTCTATTGCGCGTAAAATAATTGAAAAGGCCATCCGTGCTTCCCGGGCCCGGGAAGCGGCCCGCAAGGCCCGGGAACTTACCCGCCGTAAAAATGCCCTTGAATTTTCTAACTTACCGGGAAAGCTGGCTGATTGCAGCAGTAAGGACCCCGGTGAAAGTGAGCTGTTTATTGTGGAGGGTGACTCTGCCGGCGGTTCGGCCAAACAGGGACGCGACCGGAGATTTCAAGCTATATTGCCTTTGCGCGGGAAAATATTGAATGTAGAAAAAGCACGCCTGGATAAAATTCTCGGTAACGAGGAAATACGCACGATGATTACCGCGCTGGGAACCGGGATTGGTGAAGATTTTCAAATCGAGCGGGCGCGCTACCAGAAAATTATCATCATGACTGACGCCGATGTTGATGGCTCTCATATTCGTGTTCTACTATTGACTTTCTTCTACCGGTTCATGAGAGAATTGATTGAAAGCGGTTTTGTTTATATTGCCCAGCCGCCGCTTTATAAACTGAAGAAAGGCAATGAGGAGCGCTATATTTACCGGGAGGAAGACCTTGAGCCGGCTTTAAACGAATGGAAGCGGGAAGGGGTTCAAGTCCAGCGCTACAAAGGTCTTGGTGAAATGAACCCCGAACAGCTATGGGAGACAACCATGAATGCTGAAACCCGCACCATCAAACGGGTTGAATTGATAGACGCCATGGAAGCGGATATGATCTTCAACATTCTCATGGGGGACAAGGTGGAACCCCGGCGCCAGTTCATTGAAGAGAACGCCCGCCTGGTCAAGAACCTGGATATTTAGCATAGACTACTGGTCAAATCATGCCATATATGGGTTTTGCAGCTTATTTTTAAGGGGTTGCCCCTCGTGGGACAGCCCCTTTTCCATTTTTTATTGTGTAATTCTAAATAGAAGTGGGCTAGCCTTGAAGCAAAAAAAGCGAAAAAGTTACCCTATATCTTTTCCGGCCTAGCCAACTGTGATAGAATGAAAATGTTACCTTGCCTCGCGGGAAGTATTCAAGTCAGAGGACGCTGTAAGAGTAAGCCCATACTTTTATGTAAACAATAATAATATTGGTTAATGTTCTGGAAAGGCTTGAATCTACTCCAGTTATAAAAGTATACCTATGGTGAAGAAGGGATCTATTATATGCGCGATAAGGATAGAGTGGTTCCGGTCAGTATTCATGAAGAGGTTAAGACTTCATTTTTAGATTATGCCATGAGTGTCATTGTCAGCCGGGCCCTGCCTGATGTAAGGGACGGTCTAAAGCCGGTGCACCGGCGAATATTGTATGCCATGTCCGAAATGGGGTCAACCCCGGATAAACCGTATCGCAAATCTGCTCGTATCGTCGGTGAAGTACTCGGTAAATATCACCCGCACGGCGATGTGGCCCTTTACGACACCCTGGTTAGAATGGCCCAGGATTTTTCTACCCGCTACCCGCTGGTAGACGGACATGGCAATTTTGGTTCACTGGACGGGGATTCTCCGGCGGCGATGAGGTACACTGAAGCGCGGCTTTCCCCCATAGCCATGGAGCTTTTAACGGATTTACAGAAAGAGACGGTGGATTTTCGCCCAAATTTTGATGAAAGCCTGCAGGAACCGGTTGTCCTTCCTTCGCGCTATCCCAATCTTTTGGTTAACGGTTCAGCCGGCATTGCTGTCGGAATGGCCACCAATATTCCCCCTCATAATTTAGGCGAAGTAATTGATGCCCTGCAATATCTTATCACCAACCGGGAAGCAGATGTTCAGGATTTAATGCGTTTTATCCAGGGGCCGGATTTCCCCACCGGTGGGCTTATTGTCGGATATGAAGGCATACGCTCCGCTTATCAGACCGGGCGGGGCATTATCAAAGTTAGAGGCCGGGTCCAGCTTGAAACAAGGGAAAAGGGACGCAATCAACTGATCATTACGGAGATCCCTTTCCAGCAGAACAAAGCCAAGCTGGTTGAAAAAATTGCCGAACTGGTTAAAGAGAAAAAAATGGAAGGTGTAACCGATCTGAGGGATGAGTCCGATCGCAACGGTGTGCGTATCGTCCTGGAAATAAAGCGGGATTACCCACCCCAGGTGATCATCAACCAGCTTTATCAATTTACGCCATTGCAGCAAACTTTCGGCATCATTATGCTGGCCCTGGTTAGCGGGCAGCCCCAGGTTTTAAACCTGAAAGAGGCCCTCGTCTACTACCTGGAGCATCAAAAAGAGGTAATTTTGCGCCGCACCAGTTATGATCTGCGACGGGCGGAGGAGAGGCTGCATATTGTGGAGGGGCTGCGCATTGCCCTCTCCCGGCTGGATGAGGTAATTGCTTTAATTCGCCGCTCCCGGGATGGGCAAAGCGCCAGGACCGGGTTAATGGAACTGCTTGGCCTGACCGAAAAACAGGCCCAGGCTATTCTGGATATGCGCCTGCAGCGCCTGACGCAACTGGAGACTTCAAAGCTCGAGCAAGAATATCGCGACCTGGTGGAGCGGATTGCTTATCTGAAGAGAATTTTAGTTGATGAAAACCTGGTGTACAGTATTATTCGCGACGAACTGCAGGCGATTAAAGATAAGCATGCCGATGAGCGGCGCACCCAGATTGTAGACGAAATTGACGATATAGATCTGACAGATTTAATTTTGGAAGAAGATGTGGTTATTACCCTGACTGATCGCGGTTATATCAAGCGACTGCCCCTGACTACCTACCGCAGTCAACTGCGCGGCGGCAAGGGGATTGTCGGCATACAACCCCGGGAAGACGATCGGGTAGAACAATGCCACGTCGCTTCCACCCATGACAGTTTGCTTTGCTTCAGCAACCGGGGCAAGGTTTACCTGCTTAAAGTACACGAAATTCCGGAAGCTGGGCGGCAGGCCCGTGGCACGCCTCTGGTAAACCTGTTGCCTCTGGAGGAAAAAGAATATATTAGTACCACCATGCCGATTAAAGAATTCAGTCCCGATCATTTTCTGCTCATGGTAACTGCGCGCGGCCTGATCAAGAAGACACCCTTGAAGGATTACAGTAATACCCGTAAAACAGGCCTGGTAGCGATTAAGCTCCCCGAGGCCGATGAGCTGATTACGGTGAAACTTACCGATGGGCGCCAGGAAATAATCATTGGGACAAATGAAGGCTATTTTGTCCGTTTCAGTGAAAAGGATGTGCGGCCCATGGGCCGGGCGGCACGAGGGGTCAAGGCCATTACTCTCCCTGGAGAAGCCACGATTGTCGGTGCCGATTTGATTAGCGGCGGCGAGGCTATTTTAATGGTCTCGGCTTTCGGCCTCGGCAAGCGTGTCCGGATAGAGGAGTTTCGCCAGCAGCGTCGCGGAGGAAAAGGGCTGATCGGCATGAAGCTGAGCAAGTCCACGGGGCCTCTGACCGGCTTTATCGTGGTGAAAAAAGAAAACGAAGAATTTATTACCATCACCGCCAAGGGGATTGTCATCAGGCAACAGGTGCAGCAGGTACCCCTATTCAGCCGTTACGCCCGGGGGGTAACGCTGATCCGGTTGGATCAAGGAGACCGGGTGGTTGATTTAATTGGTATAATCTAGAACAGGAGAAGGTTAATGCCTGGGAAAAAAGTTTTCATTACAGGCCTTTTAGCTGTATTATTGTTCATGCTGCTTCTTTTGGCCGCCGGTTGCGGCGGTCATGATTCATATTTTCGGGATGAACAACCAACACCTTTAAGCAGCGATGTCATAGTTATCGGGGATAGCACCGCCGCCCTGGTGGCCGCCCTGGAGGCATCACGGCATGGCGCTTCGGTTTTAGTTTTTTTTGATCAACAGCATATGGATAGCTGGCTATTTGACGAAGGGTGCCTTGCCGCCGGGGATGATGAAGAGGCGGCCGCTTCACCAGCCGAATTGAAAGAAGCCCTCATGGCATTTGGAGGCGGGAAAGGTCAGAGCTGGCATTATAATCTTCTGGCGGAAAATACCGCTTCAGATCTGGCCTGGCTCTGCCGTGAAACCGGCCTGGAACTGGCCTTGGAATCACCTTTGCTTTCCCGCCCGGTCAATCTTTCGGTGGAACTGTTATATGAGCAGCTCTACAGCGCCGCTTTGGATGAAGGTGTGCGCTTTATGGCAGGCACAAAAGTGCTGGAGTTAATTATCGAAGATAGGAACATTGCCGCCGGAATCAGATTTAATGGAGAAAATGAGACCGTTCGCGAGGCATATGCCCCTGCAGTAATCCTGGCAGACGGCGGGATTCTAAGCCATGAGGCTCTCATGAAAAAACTGGCGCCGGCCGTCGGCGCCGCTTCCTGGCGCCGCGGACAGGTCGGCATGGGCTGGCAGGCGGCCATGCGGGCGGGCTTAGATCTGGTGGACACCAATTTGTTTTCTTATGCCCCGGCTATCGAAGAAAACGGTTCCTGGATTAAAGCCCGGTGGCCGGCGGGAACTCTGCTGGTGGCCGGTGATTCCCTGGTTCCTTTGGACGGGCTTACAGATCAAGAAGTGGCCCTGCAGTTGCTTAACTGCGACGGTCAATCAGGCCATCTGGTAGTAGCTGAATCCTACCTCGGATCTGATACTAATTTAAGTTGGCCACGTTTTGCCGGCATTGACGCTTTGATGAAGACTTACCATATCGATCTGCCTTCTCTCAGGCTGTGGTATCTTCAGCCCTGGGATTATTTTTACGGTATTCCAGTAAAAGCCGTGGCGGAATATTGCCTGGGGGGGATTGCTGTTAACCAGGATGGAGAAGCACTGCGCCGCGGAGAAAGGGTTCAGGGGCTCTATGCCGTCGGTGAAATAGCCGGTGGCCTCCATGGGGAGGGCTTGATGCCCGGCGCGGCTTTTAGCGAAGCGGTAGTCTGGGGACGCATTGTCGGCCGCAATGCCGCGGAACTGGCCCAGCGCTAGTCTCCGGCTTGCGGGGCGCAAGAGGTAGGGGAGGTTTTCGATGAACAGACCAAGAAAAGTGGGAATTACGGACACATCGCTACGTGACGCCCACCAGTCTTTACTGGCAACAAGAATGCGTCTGGAAGATATGCTCTCTATTGCGGAGTTGATGGACCAGGTCGGGTACTATTCTCTGGAAGTATGGGGCGGCGCTACTTTTGATACATGTATGCGCTACCTGGATGAAGATCCGTGGGAAAGGCTGCGGCGGCTGCGTAAAGTATTTAAAAAGACCCGGCTGCAAATGCTATTGCGCGGCCAAAATCTTGTCGGCTACCGCCATTACCCCGACGATGTAGTAGCGGAGTTTATTAAAAAGGCGGTGGCCAATGGAATTGATATTATCCGTGTATTTGACGCCTTAAACGATGTGCGCAACATGGAGCTGGCGATCAAATGCACCAGGGCGGAAGGAGCGCATGCCCAGGCCACGATTTGCTATACCATCAGCCCCCTGCACAATATTGAACACTTTGTGGATCTGGGATTAAAACTTAAAGACCTGGGCGCAGATTCCATAGCGATCAAAGATATGGCCGGACTTATATCTCCGTATGACGCATACGAAATAGTCGGCCGTTTAAAAGAAAAGGTTGGCTTACCGGTGCAGATGCATTGCCACTACACCAGCGGTATGGCCTCCATGGCCTATCTTAAAGCTATTGAGGCCGGTTGCGATGTTATAGATACAGCCAGTGCCGCCCTGGCCATGGGCACGAGCCAGCCCGCCACTGACAGCATGGTGGCTGCTTTGCAAGGCACAATTTATGATACCGGATTGAACCTGGAATTGCTGGCCCAAATCAGCCAGCATTTTAAAGAGGTCAGCAAGAAGTTTCATATTTCCCGGGAAATATCCGGAGTAGACACCAATGTCCTCAGCTACCAGATTCCTGGAGGCATGATATCCAATCTTGCTTCCCAACTGGCAGAGCAGAAAGCATCACACCTGATCGATAAAGTGCTGGCCGAAGTGCCCCGGGTACGCAAGGAACTGGGCTATCCGCCCCTGGTTACACCCAGCAGCCAGATCGTGGGAACCCAGGCCGTGGTCAATGTTTTGCTGGGGGAACGCTATAAGGTGGTATCAACAGAGATTAAAAATTATCTGCGCGGCCTCTATGGCCGCCCTCCCGGCCAGATCGATCAGGCCGTGATGGCTAAAGTACTTGGAGATGAAAAGCCGGTTACTGTCCGCCCTGCTGATCTGCTTAAGCCGCGATTGGAAGAAGCGCGCCGGGAGATTGCCGATTTAATTGAGCAGGAAGAAGATGTTTTGTCCTATATTATTTTTCCCAACGTGGCCCTGGATTTCTTTAAGCGGCGCAAAGGGCTTCTGCCGCCTCTGCCCCGCGATGAGGAACCGGGGCATGCTTCTTTGCCGGCTGAGAAAGCGCCCGCCAAAAGTGACGCTCTAGAGCTGGAGGCGCTGGCGCAGGTAGATCTATCTTTAATCTGGCAGGACGATAGAAATGTGGCTTACCCCGTTTCTTGATGATTGACACTGCCCCGGGAGCAGGATATAATATTAAGCAATATTTTTGTAGTAAGTATATGAGCATAAAAGCAATTAAGTATACAAGCAATGAAGGGCAGGAGTAAGCAGTTTTTCCTTGACAGAGAGCCGGAATCTGCTGTAACCCGGTAAGGAATGCTGCTGAAGCTCGGCCATGAGCTGCCCGTCTGAACTTCAAGTAGGACGGGCCGGTAGCTGCCGTTAACGAGCCAGAGAAGCCGTGTAACTCTAAGTAATGCTGGTATGAGGAAAAAGGGTGGTACCGCGGAGGAGATCCCTTCGTCCCTTTGGGCGAGGGGTCTTTTTTTAAATATATTTTTCCAGCGGGGAAATCTTAGAATTAGGGAAGGAGAGCAGTTATGAGTAGAATTATTTTTATGGACGGAGAGTTGGTTCCTGAGGAGAAGGCGGTCATTTCAGTATTTGATCACGGTTTTTTATATGGTGACGGAGTATTTGAGGGAATTCGTGCTTACAACGGGCGGGTTTTTAAACTGATTGAGCATGTGGACCGCCTGTACGAGTCAGCCCACTCGATTATGCTTCCCATTCCTTATAGCCGGGCGGAAATGGTTGAGGCGGTTGTCAAAACGGTAAATGCCAACGGGCTAAAGGATGCTTATATCCGCCTTGTAGTCTCACGGGGTGTGGGCGATCTGGGGCTGGATCCGCGAAAGTGCAAAGCCAGCCGTGTAATCATTATTGCCGATAAAATTGTTCTTTATCCCGAAGAACTTTATGAAAAAGGGCTTTCCGTAATTACAGTAGCGACTCGCCGCAATGTGGCTGAGGCTCTGGATCCGAAAATTAAATCGCTTAACTACTTAAACAATATTTTAGTGAAGATTGAAGCAAATCGTGCCGGGGTCATGGAAGCTTTAATGTTAACCGCGAACGGTTATGTCAGTGAAGGTTCCGGAGATAATGTATTCATTTATCGCAAAGGCACCCTGTTTACTCCCCCGCCGTATCTGGGAATCCTGGAAGGGGTTACCCGGGCCGCGATTATAGAGCTGGCCCGGGCGGATGGAATCGAGGTGCTGGAGCAACCCTTTACCCGTCATGATGTCTACGTGGCCGATGAGTGCTTCCTTACCGGCACAGCGGCAGAGGTAATTCCGGTAATTGAAGTGGATGGCCGCACTATCGGTTCAGGAACTCCAGGTCCGGTAACTCGCCGTTTAATTAAGCTTTTCCGAGACCTGACTTGCACGGAGGGTGTGCCTCTGGGTTAGCGGTTTAGGAGGCCTGCTCTTAGAAATAGTGACAGTATGAGGAGGAGAAAAAATGCGCAGCCATAAAGTTACTAAAGGCCTGGAGAGGGCCCCCCATCGCTCTCTTTTTTGGGCTTCGGGCTTTCACCCGGTCGAGTTGGATCAGCCTCTGGTGGGCATTGTTAATTCGGCCAATGAAATTGTGCCCGGCCATGTTCACCTGAATGTTGTAGCCGAAGCGGCAAAAGCAGGCGTGCGCATGGGTGGTGGTACACCGATCGAATTTTCAACCATTGGTATCTGTGACGGGATTGCCATGAATCACAAGGGGATGCATTATTCACTGGCCAGCCGTGAACTTGTGGCAGACAGCATTGAGGCTATGGCCGAAGCACACTGTTTCGATGCCCTTATCCTGATAACCAATTGCGACAAAATTACTCCCGGCATGCTCATGGCAGCGGCGCGGCTGGACATCCCTGCTGTTCTGCTTAGCGGCGGGCCCATGCTGGCCGGCGAACATCGTGGCAAAAAAATTGATTTAAACAGCCTTTTTGAGGGTGTGGGGGCGGTTCGCAGCGGTAATCTCTCGGAAGAAGAGCTTGAGGAAATTGTGCTTAAGGCTTGCCCGGGTTGCGGTTCCTGCGCCGGTATGTTTACTGCTAATTCGATGAACTGCATCGCTGAAGCCCTGGGTCTGGCTTTACCTGGAAACGGGACTATCCCTGCTGTTAGCGCGGCCAGGCTTCGCCTGGCTAAGGAAGCAGGGATGCGGGTAATGGCCATGCTCAAAGAGGGGATTACCGTAAGCGATATCCTTACCCGCGCTTCGTTTATAAATGCCCTTACTGTGGATATGGCGTTGGGCTGCTCAACCAACACGGTGCTGCACCTGCTGGCCGTGGCCAACGAACTACAACTAGACCTGGATTTAAATTTAATTAATGAAATTAGCCGCCGCACGCCACAGTTGTGCCTGCTCAGCCCTGCGGGAACAGACCGTATTGAAGATTTAGACCGGGCTGGCGGCATACCGGCGGTGATGAAAGAGCTAGCCGGCGCCGGCCTGCTGGATACGGATCTTCTTACGGTAACCGGCTTTAAGATCAAAAGAAACCTCGCCCTGGCGGCAGAGCCTGACCGGGCAGTAATTCGTTCTGTGGCCGAGCCATACCGCCCTGAAGGCGGCCTGGCTGTCCTTTTCGGTAACCTTGCGCCTGAAGGGGGCGTGGTTAAGCAGGGAGCTGTATCACCCAATATGCAGGTATTTAAAGGAACAGCCCGTGTTTTTGATACCGAGGACAGCGCTGTCGCGGCGATACATCAAGGCCAGATTAAGCCAGGCCAGGTTATCGTCATCCGTTATGAAGGGCCGCGGGGCGGACCGGGCATGCGGGAAATGCTGGCCCCAACCGCCGCCGTAGTCGGTGCGGGCTTGGGGGAGAGTGTGGCCCTGATTACCGATGGCCGCTTTTCAGGAGCGACGCGGGGTGCCTGCATCGGCCATGTTTCTCCCGAGGCTGCCGCCGGCGGTCCTATCGCCCTGGTAGAGGAAGGGGATCAAATCAGCATCAATATTCCTGATCACCGGCTGGATTTGCTTGTTTCTGACGAAGAACTAAAGCGCCGCCGGGAAAAATGGCGTCCTGCAGAACCTAAAATCAACCGTGGCTACCTGAAACGTTACGCTGCCATGGTTACTTCAGCCTCTTGCGGTGCAGTGCTGGAGCCGGAAGCGAAGGCAGGTGCAAAGGCGTGAAGATGAAAGGAGCGGCCATGGTTATCGCAGCCCTGGAGCAAGAGCAGGTCGACCTGGTTTTCGGCTACCCCGGGGGCGCGGTGTTAACCCTGTATGATGAGCTTTACCGTTCGGGGCTCAAGCATATCCTGGTTCGCCACGAGCAAGGTGCGGTTCATGCCGCCGATGGTTATGCCAGAGTCAGCGGCAAGACCGGAGTTGTTATCGCCACTTCCGGCCCAGGCGCCACCAACCTGGTTACCGGTATTGCCACCGCTTACATGGATTCTGTTCCCCTTGTATTGTTAACCGGACAGGTGGCCACTCCGCTTATTGGCACTGACTCGTTTCAGGAAGCAGATATTACCGGTATCACCCTGCCCATTACCAAGCATAACTATTTAATCAAAGATATAAAAGAACTGCCTGATACCCTATCTGAAGCTTTCTATATCGCTTCATCGGGCCGGCCGGGGCCGGTGCTGGTGGATATCCCCAAAGATATTTTTGAAATGGAGGGAAGATTTGATTATAAGCTTAAACAAGATATTCCCGGTTATAAGCCTACTGTGGAAGGGCACGGGGGACAGATCAACCGGGCGGTTAAAGCAATTAGGGAGGCCAAGCGTCCAGTTATTTTTGCCGGAGGCGGCGTGATTATATCCGGAGCGGCGGCAGAGTTGCAAGAGCTGGCTGAACGCTGCCGCATTCCGGTGACCCTTTCCTTGATGGCCCTGGGCGCGTATCCGGGAGACAGCCCTCTTTTTCTGGGTATGCCCGGCATGCATGGAGCGGTTTGCGCCAATTACGCTTTATCAGAAGCCGATTTAATCATTGCCACCGGAGTGCGCTTTGATGACCGGGTGACCGGCAAGCTGGAAAGTTTTGCCCGGGAGGCCAAAATAATTCATATAGATATTGACCCTGCGGAAATCGGTAAAAATGTAGCCATTGATATTCCCATTGTCGGTGACGTGAAGCGGGTTCTGCAGGGGATATTAAAAAAAGTGCAGCCTGGAGATACCGGGGCGTGGTTGAAACGAATTGACGAATGGCGAGAAGAATGTTTCACCTGTGCTGAAGAACAGCCAGAAAATGATGTCTTAACCACCCCTTATGTGATCCGTGAGATTGATCGGCTCACAGCGCCTGATACCATCATCGCCACAGATGTGGGGCAACATCAGATGTGGACGGCACAGCATTATTGTTTCCGCTTGCCGCGTACATTCATTTCCTCCGGAGGCCTGGGAACCATGGGTTACGGCTTCCCTGCCGCCCTGGGAGCGAAACTTGCTTCGCCCGGGAGCACGGTATTCTGCATTGCCGGCGATGGCAGTTTTCAGATGAATATTCAGGAGCTGGCCACAGCGGTAACCCATAACATTGACGTCAAAGTAGCCATTATTAACAACGGCTACCTGGGCATGGTTCGCCAGTGGCAGGAACTCTTTTATGGGGGGCGGTACGCGTATTCATCTTTGCAGGGCAATCCAGATTTTGTAAAAGTAGCGGAGGCTTACGGGGCGAAAGGCCTGCGTGCCTCCACGCCCGGCGAGTTGAGAAAAGCCATCGAGCTGGCGCTGGCGACAAAAGGGCCTGTAATCATCGACTGCCAGGTAGTTGCGGAGGAAAATGTTTACCCCATGGTCGCTCCCAATCGTCCGATTAATGAAATCATCATGGGAAGTGAAAGAAAATGAAACATGTTCTGGCAGTACTGGTGGAAAACAAGTCCGGTGTGTTAACCCGCGTAGCCGGTCTTTTCAGCCGGCGGGGTTTTAATATTGAAAATATAACTGTGGGCGAAACTACTTCTCCCGGGATTTCCCGGATGACCATTACGGTCGAGGGTGACGAAATGGTTGTTGAACAGGTCATGAAACAGCTACACAAGCTGGTTAATGTGATAAAGGTCAGCAATCTATCTCATGAGCCCGCAGTGATGCGTGAATTAATGCTCATCAAAGTCCGGGCTGAAGCGCAAACGCGCAGTGATATACAACAGATTGTAGAAACTTTCCGTGGAAAAGTAGTAGATGTATCACTCGATTCCATGATTATTGAAGTAACCGGCAATGATGAAAAGCTGGAAGCAATTAAGCTTTTGCTGCAGCATTATGGCATCAGAGAGTTGGCGCGCACCGGTAAACTGGCGCTTCTGCGCGGCTCGAAGGTTACCAGGGAGGCGTAGAGCAGGATATAGAAGGACTGATCAAGAATACTGCAGAGAGATTTGCCGGCCCATAGAATGTTAAAAAGGCTGATTTTGGCCGGTATTCGAAAGATTTACGCTTAGCAAAAATCGCAGGGAAAGAGGGAACCAATATTGCCTGGACAAACTATGGTGGAAAAAATATTAGCCAGGGGTGCTGGGAAAGAAAAAGTGCGGCCCGGTGATTTAGTTAATGTCAAAGTAGATTTAGTCCTGGGCAACGATGTAACCGCCCCGGTGGCTATTAAAGAATTTGCCCGGCTGGGGCTGGAACGCGTTTTCGATCCGGCCAGGGTGGTTCTGGTGCCGGATCATTTCACCCCAAACCGGGACATCCCTTCCGCCGAGCAGGCGCTGGCGCTACGACGCTTTGCCTCTCGCTACGGCATTGTTCATTATTATGAAGTAGGCCGCATGGGCATTGAACACGCGCTCTTGCCGGAGCAAGGTCTAGTATTGCCAGGGCAAATTATTATCGGTGCCGATTCGCATACATGCACTTACGGTGCCCTGGGCGCTTTTGCCACCGGGGTAGGCAGTACCGACCTCGCCGCGGCCATGGCCCTGGGTGAGCTCTGGTTTAAGGTGCCCCCGACATTACGCTTTGTTTACAACGGTAAAATGCCCAAGTGGGTCGGAGGAAAAGACTTAATTTTATATACCATCGGTGCCATCGGCGTAGAAGGCGCCCGCTACCAGGCTATGGAATTCTGCGGCCCGGCAATTGAAGCCCTGCCTATGGACGGCCGCTTGACCATGGCCAACATGGCCATTGAAGCCGGAGGCAAGTGCGGTTATATCCAGCCTGACCGGATTACCTTTGAATACCTGGAAGGCCGGGCTAAAAGCTCTTATGAGGCTGTATATAGCGACAGCGATGCCGTATACGCGGAGACCTATACTTTTGATGTTAGCAGCCTGGAGCCCCAGGTGGCCTTCCCACCTTCCCCGGAAAATGTGCATCCGGTTAGTAAAGCGAGGGGAATCCGCATTGACCAGGTAGTGATCGGATCCTGTACCAACGGCCGCCTGGAGGATTTGCGCATAGCCGCTGCCTTGTTAAAAGGGCGGAAGGTTAACCCACGGGTGCGGCTTCTGGTAATACCGGCCACACAGGCCATTTATCGCCAGGCCCTGGCTGAAGGACTGCTGGAAATCTTTATTGATGCGGAAGCGGCGGTGAGCACGCCTACCTGCGGCCCCTGCCTCGGGGGGCATATGGGTATTCTGGCCGGCGGAGAAGTAGCCCTGGCCACTACCAACCGTAATTTTACCGGTCGTATGGGCCACCGTGACAGCCAGGTATACCTCTGCGGTCCTGCAGTGGCTGCGGCATCGGCCGTGGCCGGGGAAATAATCCACCCAGAGGAGGTGGCCTAGGTGAAATTGGAAGGAAAAGTCTGGTTGTTTGGAGACAATGTCGATACTGATGCCATTATCCCCGCCCGCTACCTGGTGACCACAGACCCATTAGAACTGGCCCGCCACTGCCTGGAGGACCTTGATGCGAACTTTGCGCGCCAGGTCCGCCCCGGCGATCTAGTGGTGGCCGGTAAAAATTTCGGGTGCGGCAGCTCCAGGGAGCATGCCCCCCTGGCCTTGAAAGGGGCAGGCGTGGGTTGTATCATCGCGGTTAGTTTTGCCCGTATCTTTTACCGCAACGCGGTAAATATTGGTTTGCCCATTCTTGAATGCCCGGCTGAGCTGCCTGCTCAGCTATCACCCGGCGAGCGGCTGCAGGTAGATCTGGATCAGGGGCGCATTATTCGCCTGGCCGGCGGCAGCGAAGTTAAGGCCTCCCCCTTGCCTCCGTTTATGCAAGAGATTCTGAAGCACGGCGGCTTGATCGAATATGTTCAGGCGCGATTGCAAAATGATGGCCTACTCTAAGTTTTTATTTTGCATTTTGTGTATTTTAAGCTATAATGGCTAGTGTGTTTTGATTAGCAGGCAATGTTTCCAATAAGGCCTGGTTTGTTATAAATGCCGGAAGGGTGGCGCGGGGCAAAGCATCCGGAATTTTCCAAGGAGGGTTTTTCATGAAGAAGTATAACAGCGAATCTATTCGCAATGTAGCTTTAATCTCCCACGGAGGTGCCGGAAAGACTTCTCTTACGGAAGCCATGCTTTATACTTCCGGCGCCATAAACCGGCTCGGAAAAATTGAGTCAGGTAATACGACTACCGATTATGATCCCGATGAAGTCAGGAAGCAGGTTACCATAAACGTGGGCCTGGCACCCCTGGAATGGAAGGGGGTTAAAATTAACGTTCTTGATACTCCTGGATATTTTGATTTTATCGGGGACGTCCTGGGGGCGCTGAGAGTCGCCGACTGCGCTATTATGATGGTCTGCGCCGTTTCAGGTGTTGAGGTGGGCACGGAGAAGGTCTGGAGCTACGCCAATGATTTTGGCCTGCCCCGGATTGCCTTTATTAACAAGTTAGACCGGGAAAATGCCAATTTTGAAGCAGCGGTAGCCCAGATGGAAAAGTTCTTTGGGCAAGGGATTGTTCCCCTGCAACTGCCCATCGGGAAAGAGGCAGATTTTAAGGGTGTAGTTGATTTGCTTGAGCAGAAAGCACTCCTGTTCTCCGGTGACGGTCTAAAAATGGAGGAAGGCGAGATTCCTTCCGGCCTGCAGGAACAGGTGGAGACCCTGCGTGAAAAACTGGTGGAAGCAGCGGCTGAATCCGATGACGAGCTGTTAATGAAATACCTTGAAGGGGAGCCCCTGGAGCCGGAAGAGATACGGCAGGGGCTGCGCAAGGGTGTGCTTAGCGGAAAGATTACCCCAGTCCTATGCGGCGCTGCCACCAAGAATTTTTGTATCCAGCCTCTCCTGGACCTGATTAAATTATACTGCCCTTCTCCCCTGGATCGGGAACCGGTGGCAGGTCATCTGCCCGGGAGCGAAGAGGCAGCTACCCGCAAGCCCAGCATCGATGAGCCTTTTTCCGCCTTTGTTTTTAAAACGCTGGCAGACCCTTTTGTGGGGCGCATTAATTATTTTAGAGTATATTCTGGAACAGCAAAGCCCGATTCGCAGGTTTTTAACGCCACCAAGGGAAAAGCGGAGCGGTTCGGCCAGCTTTTCTCCATGCGGGGCAAAAATCAGATTCCCATGGAAGAAGTGGTCTGCGGCGATATTGCCGCAGTAGCCAAGCTGCAGCATACGGCCACCGGGGATACCCTCTGTGATCGAGCCAACCCGATAGTATTTCCGGCGCTAGAATTTCCTGCTCCGGTTATCTCTTTTGCCGTTGAACCGAAAACCAAGGGGGATGAAGAAAAAGTAAGTACCGGTCTGGCCCGTTTTTTGGAGGAAGATCCCACTTTCCGCATGGAAAGGCGCGTCGAAACGAAGCAAACAGTGATCTCTGGACTGGGAGAGCTGCATCTGGAAATTATCGTTAGCCGGCTGGCTCAAAAGTTTGGCGTTGAAGTTGATTTATCTACGCCCAAAGTACCTTATAAAGAAACTATCCGCGGCACGGCCAGGGTTGAAGGGAAACACAAGAAACAGACCGGTGGCCGGGGCCAGTACGGGCATGTTTTCCTGGAACTGGAGCCCCTTGAAGCATTCGAAGGCTTTGAGTTTGAAGACAAAATATTCGGCGGTGTTGTCCCCAAACAATATGTGCCGGCTGTGGAAAAAGGGGTCCGCGAAGCCATGGAAGAAGGGGTCCTGGCCGGGTACCCGGTTGTCGGTGTGCGGGTAAAGCTGGTTGACGGCTCTTACCATACTGTTGACTCTTCAGAAATGGCTTTTAAGATCGCTTCCGCCATGGCCTTCCGCAAAGGCATGGAACAGGCTCAGCCGGTGTTGCTGGAGCCGATAATGAACGTGGAGATCATCGTCCCTGAAGCATTTATGGGAGATATTATGGGAGATTTAAACAGCCGGCGCGGCCGCATTCAAGGCATGGAACCCACTGAAGGCCTGCAAAAGATCAGGGCTCAGGTTCCCATGGCCGAAATGTTTAAGTATTCCATCGATCTTCGTTCCATGACCCAGGGACGCGGCTTTTTTACCATGACCTTCTCACACTATGAAGAAGTCCCCTTCCAGGTAGCAGAACAGGTAATTGCCGCGGCCAAAGCGGAAAAAGAGAAAGATTGAATATAACACGGCCAGTTTATTAAACAGGGCTAAGGTTTCCTTCCCATGGCGAGGGAAACCTTAATCTTTTTTGGGGGTTTTAAAGGAATTGTCCTCCTGACCGTGCATATTTTTCTTGTTATTACCTCATGATGTTTAGTAAGCTCCGTCAGTGCTATGTGGCCGGGTAAATTGACAGGATCTTTCCCCCAAAGCTATACTTGAACAGGGAGGTTGTACCGGTGCAATTCAGGGTTATCTCCGCAGATGAGGCTGATCGCTTTGACCAATTTATGCAGAGCACACCGAATGGGCATATCTTTCAGTCCTACCTGTGGGGAGAAGTTAAACGTCCGGTTTGGGAACCTTTGCGTGTAGTACTGGAAGAAGAGGGCCATATTGTTGCCGCCGCCTCGGTTTTAAAACGGCGTCTTCCGTTTATGGGCAAAACATTTTTTTATTTGCCACGCGGCCCGGTTTTGAAGGATTGGAACGATCAGAGAGTCTTTAAACAGTTAATGGCTCATTTACGGGAGCTGGCGCAACAGCACAGGGCGGTGTTTATTAAAATAGATCCCTGCTTGACCGAAGAACAGTGCAGCGCTGCGGCGTCCCTGCGGGAAGCCGGTTTTATCCATGCCCCGGGAAAGCATGACTTTGGGGGGCTTCAGCCCCGCTATACCTTCCGCCTCGATATCAGCGGTGATCTTGATGAGATTATGGGCCGTTTCCCGAAAAAAACCCGCTACAAAATCCGCTACGGCCCCAACAAAGGCCTCACCTTCCAGTCGCCCGGCGAAAAGGGGCTGCCCCTGTTCTGGCAGGTGATGCAAGAAACCGGCAGGCGCGGCGGCTTTGTGATCAGGAATCTTGCTTATTATCAGAAAGTGTACCGCATACTGGAAACCCGGGGCGCGGTAAACCTTACCCTCGGTTATTTCCAGGGTGAACCGGTAGCGGCCGGTATTACTTTTGCTTTTGGTGATAAGGCCTGGGCTGTTTACGGAGGCCAAGCCGATCGCTTCCGCAATCTTTACGTCTATCATGCCATGATCTGGGAGCGTATCAAATGGGCCAAGAGCAAAGGGGCCCGCTGGTTCGATTTTTACGGAGTTCCGGGTAAAGTTTCCGAAGATCACCCCCTTTACGGCATTTACCATTTTAAGAAGAGCTTTGGGGGCGCTTATTTCGCCTTTGTCGGTGAAAAAGATCTGGTTTTTTCTCCGTTCTATTACTGGTTATGGACACACCTTTTCCCCTTTGCCCGGCAAACGGTACTGCAATTATTGAAGTTGCGCCGTTTTGTGTGGCCTTCCCGGGCGCCGGGGGGAAAAATTACGGTCCGCCAGTAATGTTTTCTAAGGGGAATTGGTTTTGATTGTGGCTTATTGTATTAGCGGTCCGTTTTTTTCTGCGGATCGTTTTTTTTTGCAGGGAAGAAGTGCCCTGTAGCGAACAATAGTAAACTAATTCATGACAATTAGCACTATGGCCGCCATATATTATTATCAAGTGTGGAATATTGTACTTAAGGAGTGGTTTGCTTGAAACAAAAAAATCTGGCTATACTGTTCGGGGGGCGCTCTGGAGAACATGTGGTGTCCCTGCGCTCGGCCGCTTCGATCATGGAAGTAATAGATCGGGAGAATTACAGGATTATTCCGGTAGGGATTACCCGGGATGGCACCTGGCTGGCCGGAGAGAATGTATGGCAAATTCTCTGGGAACGGCGCCCGATCACTGAAGCACCCCGGGCGACTTTGTTAACCGATCCCGCCAATCCGGGCTTGCTGATTGAGCAGCGTCACAGCACAGCGGGTTGGGAATTTGTACCGCTGGACCTGGTTTTCCCGGTGCTGCACGGGCCTTATGGAGAGGACGGTACCATCCAGGGGCTGCTGGAACTGGCCGGCTTACCGTATGTAGGCTCGGGCGTGCTGGCTTCGGCTACGGCCATGGACAAAGTGGTCATGAAAACACTGTTTGAGAAACATGGCCTGCCGGTAGGGCCGTATCTGGCATTTAATCGCTGGGAATGGCGCGGAGGTGCACACAAGTTGAGCAGGCAGGTGGAGCGGGATATTGGTTTTCCTTGCTTTGTCAAACCGGCCAATTTAGGTTCCAGCGTCGGTATAACCAAGGTTGCCGCCGCAGACGCCCTGGCTGCAGCCATAGAGGAAGCACAGTTGTATGATGATAAGGTTATTATCGAAGCCAGTATCAGTGGAAGAGAAATTGAATGCAGCGTTTTAGGAGATCTGGAACCGCAAGCCTCCCGCCCTGGAGAAATTATACCCTGCAATGAATTTTACGATTACCGGGCCAAGTATGTTGATGATCGCACCGAGCTGATTATCCCCGTTGATCTGGGAGCAAGCCTGGAGCAAAAGATTAAGGATCTTGCCTGCAATGCCTTCAAGGCAGTGGAAGCCAGCGGCCTCGCCCGGGTAGATTTCTTTGTTGAACCAGAAAAAAGTCAAGTTATCATTAATGAGATCAACACTATGCCCGGGTTTACCAGCATCAGCATGTACCCCAAGCTCTGGGAAGCCAGTGGGATTAGCTATAACCTGCTGGTGAGCCGGCTTCTGGAGCTGGCGGAACAGCGTTTTCAACGGCGCAGCAATTTACGGTTTTCACCGCCAGAATAAAAAAACTTTGTTAAATCCCGGCCCTACTCCCATTCCGCCGCAGGTAGCCATGGCCACCGAAATGATGAACCACTTGGCCACCTGGGCGCCACTGTAGAGCTGGATATAATTGCCGGTATAGCTGCTTTGGAGATGGCGCTTAACACTTCCGGTTATCCCGTGTCGTTGGGTTCAGGGCTTAAAGCCGCTGAAGAAGCGCTTCTGGAGGGTTAATTTCCCAGCGGCAGGATTAGAGGGATGTTTGTTGAACTCTAAATATTGCTTTAGCTGATATGGGAAGCAAAGAGTAGCCGGCAACCTTAAGAATTCAGGCTCCCGGCCTTTTCCGCCCCAAGGAACGGCTGTTTAACTTCATAAGCTGTTGCCTGAAGACTCCGGCCGCCACCTTATTCGTTACCGGGTGTGCGGCCTCCGCTAATAATATTGCTTGACTTGGATAGGAGACGGTAACGCATGACCAAAGTAAAAGTGCTGGTGGTAGACGACGAGAGAACCCTGGTCAAAGCCTTGAAATTTAACCTGGAAAAAGAGGGGTTTCGGGTCGAAGAAGCTTATAACGGCGAAGAGGCGCTAAGAAAAGTGGCCGAGGTAGAACCCGATATCATAGTCCTTGACCTGATGCTACCCGGGCTGGATGGTTTTGAAGTCTGCCGCCAGGTCCGCAAAAAATTGGACACGCCGATTATTATGCTGACCGCACGCGGTGACGATATCGACAAAGTATTGGGGTTGGAACTGGGTGCCGACGATTACCTGACCAAGCCATTTAACCCCCGGGAACTGGTGGCGAGAATTAAAGCCATACTAAGAAGAAGCGTAAACCGCGAAGAAGGTGTGAAAAAGCTCATCGAGATTGGCGGCCTGCAGATTGACCTGCTGCAGCACCGGGTCCGTCTTAATGATAAAGAGATTGAGCTGACGTCAAAAGAGTTTGCCCTGCTAAGTTTTCTCGCTTCCAACGCCGGCCGGGTTTATTCCCGCGAACAGCTGCTGGAACAAGTGTGGGGCTATAATTATTACGGTGACGCGCGCACCGTAGATGTGCACATTCGCCACCTGCGGGAAAAAATAGAGAAGGATCCAGGCAACCCGGAGCTGATTATTACAGTATGGGGAACCGGTTATAAGTTTAGGGAGGAACCCTGATGTTTACCTTTCACAGTATCCGCTCCCGCCTTACTGTGACTTTTTTGGCGATTATTGCGGCGGTAATGATGATTACCAGCCTTTTTTTATATAATCAGTTGGAGCGATATTTTATTAAAAGCATGGTGGACAGCCTTACCCGATCCGGATATGAAGCGGCGATAAATGTGGCCGGCCTTTTACGGGATCAAACCGGCACAGTAGCCGACTCTGGCAAGCTCAGTGCCTATGCCGAAAGCGTCAGCCGCCTGGCGGGAGCCCGCATTATCTTTGTTAATCGTGAAGGTATTGTTATTGCCGATTCGGTGCGGGTGGGCGGAAGGCTGGGGCAAATCCTGGGGCAGGAAGAAATTGACGCTGCCCTGGCCGGCGAGGTGGGGAGCAGTATCCTGGTCAGTGAACAAAGTGGACAGCTCGTATTGCAGGTGGCTGTACCGATTCTGGAAGAGGGCAGCGATCCTATTGGAGCAGTATTTTTGTCTGCCTCCATGCAAGAGATTTACGGCGGAGAGCAGGGGCAGGGAATCCTGGAAAGGGTGCGAAATTACCTTTTACTAGCGACTTTAATAGCCGCGGCCGTGGTTGGCGGCGGATCGGTTATCCTGGCCCGGCGGTTCAGCGGGCCGCTGGAAGTGCTGACCGGCGCGGCTCGCCGCATGGGTGAAGGTGAGCTTAATCAGCGCATTGAAGTTTCTTCAAAAGATGAAATCGGGCATCTGGCCGAGCAATTTAATATCATGGCCGCCCGGCTGAACTACTATACCAGCAACTTGAGACACTTTGCCTCCAATGTTTCCCATGAATTGCGCACTCCTTTAACTTCGCTCAGCCTGATTACCAAATCGATGAAGGATTATGACATGGAGCCGGAACAGCAAAAAGAGTTTTTGGAAGATATGGACCGGGAACTGGACCGCCTCATTGCCCTGGTTAATGATCTTCTCGAGCTGACCAAACTGCAGGAAGGGGAACAGCGGCATGATACGATCTGCCTGGTGGAACTTGTGGAAAATACCGCTTCAAAGCTGAAGCCCCGTTTTGAGCAGTACCATATTCGTTTGATTATGGAACTGCCGCCCCGCCCTGTCTATGTGTCTGGTTCCTTTTTACAGCTCAGCCAGGCTTTACGCAATTTGCTCGATAATGCCTTAAAATATACCCCTGCCGGCGGTTGGGTCAGAGTATCAATGCAGCTTCTAAAAGAGGCGGTTGAAGTAAAGGTTGAGGATTCCGGCTGCGGCATTCCTGAAAAAGATTTACCTAATATTTTTGAGCGGTTTTACCGTGTCGACCAGGCACGCAGCAGGGAAATGGGAGGTACCGGTCTCGGCCTGGCTATTGTCAAAGAAACTATATTGGCCCATGGAGGCAAAATTTGGGCCGAAAGCAGAGAAGGAGAAGGCAGCACCTTTTATTTTAAGTTGCCCCTGCAGGAGAGTATTAATTATAATTAACGAAATTTAAGTTGAAAATAATAAATCATCCATCATATTTGTTAAAATCGTACTATTAAAACAACCTGCTTTGACTTTGACAGGGAGCTCACTTTGAATGAAGCAAAAAATACAACCATATTACTGGTTAATACTTCTGGCAGTTATATTCCTGGCGGGCGGGATAACCCTATTGGGCTTTCGCCTGTTTGGTTTTCCGTTAAAAAGCGGTACCCCGGTAGAACCGCTGGTGCATAGCGGAGAAAACGGCATGATCGACTTCTGGCTGGCCGGAGCCGATTTTATCGATCTTAGCGCTGACCGGAATATGACCGGTATTTTGTTTAGCACCAGCAATAATAAAGTCAGCCTGCTGGACCGCAAGAAGAGGCTGCTCTGGGAAAAAAGTTTTTCCTCTGAACCACTACAGGCCAAACTATCTTCCTCCGGAGGTTATCTGGCCATTGGTACGAAGGGCGGCCAGTTGTTTTTTATGTCCGCCAACCAGCAAATGTGGTGGGAGAAGGACGGGGATACCCCGATTAACCATGTTGCCATTTCTGCCACTGGTAAATGGATAGCGGTCAGCCGCGGCAACCCGGAAAATGAAGAGCATCTGCTGGAACTCTATGATCAGGAAGGCAACCTGCAGTGGAGTATGGCGACCGGGCCGCTGCGGCAACTTTTTTTATCCGGCGAACATATCGATCAGGCCAGAATTTTTTACTGCAGCCAGCGTGCGGATGAAACCCTGCTTACTGCTGCCGTAACTCTGGACGGTGAGACGGAATGGGAGCATGAAGGCGAAAATTTGGTAGCTCTTTCCCGGTCCGGAAACAGGATCGCTGTTATCCGGGAAGACCGCATTGTCATCTGCAACTATCTCGGCGATCCTCTCTGGTCCCGCATCCTGCCTTTTCCGCTGGAAACAGCGCTTTTTAACCCCCTGAACTATAATATTTTGCTATATGGAAAAGTGGACAGCAGCGCTAAAAACCTTTACTACTACAGCGCCGAGGGGGCACTGCTATGGGAGGAGCGCGTTCCGGACGGATCTTTGTTTGCCTTTACCCCTGACGGGCGCCACCTGGTAACCAGTTCCTGGAAGCACTATAAAGAAGATTTCAGCGAAATGATTCTCTTTAATGAAGAAGGGAACGAGTTACAGCGCTGGGATGTGGCCATGCGCGTGGAGCATCTTTTGGTAACAGGCAATCGCCGTTATATTGTGGTGGGCGGGGAAGATGGATTTATTGAGGTTATTGACTTAGATGAACAATTGGTTAAAGGAGAAAACAGAGCTCCTTCCGCCTGTCCCATTTACAGTCCCTATACCACAGGATCGAACCTGGTGACCCTCTATTTTAGCGACGGTGAACACCTGGTTCCGGTAACCCGCCAGTTCAGCCAGACAGATAGCCGCATCCGGGCGGCCTTGGAGGAGCTAATTCGCGGACCGGCCCGTGATAGCTTCCTTTACCGGACCTTTCCCAAGGAAGCTGTAATCGAGCCGCGTTTTAACGAGGATACAGGCCAGCTTTACCTGGAGCTTTCTCCTGAAGTGGCGGCCATGGCCGGATCTGCTCAGAGCATCACCGCCCTTAATTCTTTGCGCCTTACCTTAAGCGGGTTTCCGGAAATAAAAGAGATTTATCTGACCAGAGACGGCGAACCGCTGCAATACTTTGGCGACGGGCTGGTACTGGAGCAGCCCCTTTTACAATACCGTTGGAAGGACCCCCTGTTTGTTCCCTATCGTACCGGCGAGCGGTATTACCTGATCCCGCGGGAAGCGAAAGATATGGAAATAGAACAGCGCGATCTGGAAGGCCTGCTCAGGGCTGTTTTGCGCAGTTCCCGTTCTTTCTATTTTGTACCCAGCGACCTGAATCTCCTGGGAGTAACCGTGGAGGCTGGAGTAGTCAAGATAAACCTGAACGATGCCCTGCTGCCCCTGTTCCCCGAAGCTGGAGGAAAAGAGGAGCAACTCCATGCCGCGCTACTTTTAGACGCGCTTTTCCTCACTGCCCTGGAAAACAGCAGCGCTACACGAATTGAAATCCTGGTTGAAGGGGAAAGCTGGACTCCGCCGGAAGGATACCCTTCCTTTATCCGAACCTTCTCTGAACCATATTTTCTTAATCCAGAATAGAACACTTCTGCCGCAAGTGTCACACCAGGCCCAATTAGAGGCTTTTTTATTTTGGTTTGTCAAAAGTATGTTTTTGGGCTAAAATAAGTTAAAAAATAACCGAAGGGATAGCCATGCGTGAGTACAAAGATGAAATCGGCCGTTTATTAGAACCCCTGGTCAATTTGACCGCAGCTAGGATCATGGATCTGCTGGAGGTGCCCCCTGAACCTCAACTGGGCGACCTTGCTTTTCCCTGTTTCAGCCTTGCTCCGGTCTTAAAAAAATCTCCAGCCGCCATTGCGGAAGAACTCAGCCGGAAGCTATCCGGTCAGCGGGGCACCTTTTGGGAAAAAGCCGTTTCCCGGGGGCCGTACCTTAATTTTTTCCTTGACCCGGTAGTCTTTGCCCGCGATACCCTGGCCCGGATTTTAAAAGAAAAGACGGATTTCGGCAAGACCAATATTGGACAGGGCCGCACCGTGGTTATTGACTACTCCTCGCCCAATATTGCCAAGCCTTTCGGCATCGGCCACATCCGCTCCACTGTCATCGGACATGCCCTTTATTTGCTCTACCAGGCCCTGGGCTACCGCTGCATCGGCATTAACCACTTGGGGGATTGGGGCACCCAGTTCGGCAAGCTCATCGTTGCCTATAAGCGCTGGGGCAACGAAGCGGAACTTCTGGCCGATCCGGTAAATTACCTTTTCCAGCTTTACGTGAAATTTCACCAGCTGGCTGACAAAGAGCCGGAGCTGGAATACGAGGCCCGTTTCTGGTTTAAAAAGCTGGAAGAGGGGGATGCCGAAGCATATGATTATTGGAACCGTTTCCGCCAGATGAGCCTGGACAACTACAATCAGATCTATGACCTGCTGGGGATTAAATTTGACTTTTTCCATGGAGAAAGCCATTATAACGATATGCTGGAGGGGGTCATCCGCCTGGCCCGGGAAAAAGGCATCGCCCGGGAAAGCGAAGGCGCTTTAATTGTTGACCTTGAGCCCCATGGCCTGCCCCCGGTAATGCTGCAGAAGAAAGACGGAGCTACCCTTTACATAACCAGGGATCTGGCCGCAGCCATATACCGTTATGAAACCTTTAATTTTGCCCGGGCGCTTTACGTGGTCGGCGCGGAGCAAAAGCTGCACTTCCAGCAACTGTTCAAAGTCCTGGAGCTGCTCGGGTTTGAGTGGGCGCAAAACTGCTTTCATATTCCTTTTGGCTTAATTCGCTTTAAAGAAGGGCGCATGTCAACCCGCGAGGGAAATGTTATTTTTCTGGAAGAAGTGCTGCAGCGGGCTATCCGCATGGCCCGGGAGATTATTGAAGAGAAGAATCCCGGCCTGGCCGACAAGGAAAGCGCCGCCATTGCCGTGGGCCTGGGTGCGGTGCGCTTTGGCGACTTGAGCAATGACCGCATCAAAGATATTGAGTTCGACTGGGATAAAGCCCTTGATTTTTCCGGGGAAACAGCCGCCTATATCCAGTATGCCCATGCCCGCATCTGCAGTATCCTGCGTAAGGCTGGAGGTGCCGAGTTAACCTGGAGTGATGATGCCGCAGCCTATTTGCAGCAGGAAGAGGAACGGGCTTTAGTGAAAATCCTGGCCCTGCTGCCGGAAAAAGTGCTGGCTTCCGCCGAAGCATACCGCCCTTCCATCCTGGCCCGCTATCTCATCGATGTAGCCCGCGGCTTTAACCGGTTTTACCACCGGTGCCCGGTGCTGGGCAGCGATGCCGCCCTGCAGCAGGCTCGGCTGCTGCTGATAGACGCCACGCGCCAGGTGCTGGTCAACGGGTTGGCATTACTGGGCATCGCCGCCCCGGAGGAAATGTGAGCGGGTGCACTGCCAGGCAAGGTGGCACCTTTTTATACGATTGACTTGATCCTACCTGGCCACAGAGGCGGGAAGGTAAAGGTGGGGCGCAGCGTGCTGCGCCCGCAAACATGCTTGATGCCAAGTGAAGTTAATTAAAAACCAGAGGGATCGCCGGGCTGTTGATATGCCGGTAGGCCAGCCCTTCAAAGGGAGGAAGACGAAATGCTTGATTTAAAATTTGTCCGGGAAAATCCCGATAAAGTCAGGGAAGCGATGGAGCTCAAAGGGGAGCCGGCCGACCTGGATCACCTCCTGGAATACGACCAGGAGCGGCGCGCCTTGCTGCAGGAAGTAGAAGCGTTAAAGCAGCTGCGCAACCGGGTTTCCAAGGAAATCGGCCAGGGCGGCCTCCGGGGTGGCGAACTTGATCAAAAAAAAGAAGAAATGAGGCAGGTCTCCGACAAAATAAAAATGATGGATGAACAGCTGCGCCAGATCGAGGCCGCCCAGGAGCAGATCCTGCTGCGCCTGCCCAACCTGCCCGATGCGGCGGTGCCGCCGGGCAAGGATGAGGCTGATAATGTGGAGGTGCGCTCTTGGGGTAAGCCTCCCCGCTTTTCTTTTGAGCCCCTGCCCCACTGGGAGGTCGGTGAACGCCTGGGTATTCTGGATTTCCCCCGGGCCGGTAAAATCACCGGCAGCCGTTTTGCCCTTTATCGCGGCGAAGGGGCCAGGTTGGAGCGGGCGCTGGTCAACTTTATGCTCGACTTGCATACCCGCGAGCACGGCTACCAGGAAATCTTTCCTCCCTTCCTGGTCAACGCCGCGTCCATGACCGGCACCGGGCAACTGCCCAAGTTTGCCGAGGACGCTTTCCGGGTAGAAGGCACGGATTACTACCTTATCCCCACGGCCGAAGTGCCAGTGACCAATTTGCACCGCGACGAGATCCTGGAGGCCGAAGCGCTGCCCCTATACTACGTGGCCTACAGCGCCTGTTTCCGCGCCGAGGCCGGCGCCCACGGCCGCGATACCCGCGGCCTGATCCGGCAGCACCAGTTTAACAAGGTGGAGCTGGTTAAATTTGTTAAGCCCGAGCATTCCAATGAAGAGCTGGAAAAGCTGGTTCAAGATGCCGAGCGGGTGCTGCAGCTTTTAGGGCTGCCTTACCGGGTCATGCTCATGTGCAGCGGCGAACTTGGATTCGCGGCGGCAAAAAAATACGATCTTGAAGTCTGGCTGCCTTCCGCCGGGGTTTACCGTGAAATTTCATCTTGCAGCAACTTCAGCGACTTCCAGGCCCGGCGGGCCGGTATCCGCTATCGCCCGGCCCCGGGGCAGAAAGCGCAGTATGTGCACACTCTAAACGGTTCGGGTGTGGCCATCGGGCGGACCGTGGCGGCAATCCTGGAAAACTATCAGCAGGAAGACGGCAGCGTGGTCATACCGGAAGTGCTGCGGCCCTACTTTAACGGGCGCAGCCACATTACCGCCCCTTAAATTGAACAGGTGCGGCCTTAACTTTCCGCCCCGGCTATTGGGGCTGCCGGTTTTGCTCCGTTGACAATACGGAGCCCGTTTGTTATACTTATTCTTGCTTAGCTTACCGCTTTGCTGGAGGGGTGTCCGAGCGGTTTAAGGAGCCGGTCTTGAAAATCGGTGACCCGAAAGGGCCGTGGGTTCGAATCCCACCCCCTCCGCCAGTACAGGGAGATACGGAGAGATGGCCGAGAGGTCGAAGGCGGTCGCCTGCTAAGCGATTAAGTGGGTAAAAACCTGCTTCGAGGGTTCGAATCCCTCTCTCTCCGCCATAGGCGCCCGTAGCTCAGTCCGGATAGAGTAACTGACTACGAATCAGGAGGTCGCAGGTTCAAATCCTGCCGGGCGCACCACTGAATTTAAAGGGTTTTTGGAGCATTATGTTAGTGATTAGCTCAAAAACCCTTTTATTTTTCTCTTTACAATTTTTGGCGAGATCGAGACGCCGCCCTATGGCTCTGGCCAAGCAATTAAGACAGGCGATGGAGTCCCGTTGTAATCACGAAAAAAGCGCCTATTATCAGCGGTTGTTTAAATTCAGAAATTTCTTCGACCGGAGCGGCAGCAGGTGGCAGGTGTCGTTCATGCTTTCCACAACGAAGGCTGAGCCGCTGTACTCGAGAACGTTCAGGCAGGTGGTGTCCTGCTTTATTTTCCAGAACGCGCTTAAACCCGCGCCGAGCAAGCGACATAGCAGCACCTTGGTCACAACGCGGTGGGTAACAATGACCAGGTCGCGGTTCTGGTTTTTTTGGGCGAGGCGGTAGAGCGCCGCTTCAGCGCGTTCAGTTACTTCTGCCAGCGATCCGCCCCCGGGGAAAACAATTTCTTGGGGTTCAGTCAGCCACTGCCGGAAAAGATCGGGGTAGAGCCGCGCAATTTCAGTTTTGGCCTGGCCTTGCCACCGGCCGAAATTCAAGTCAGTAAAAGCTTGTTCTGTAACAAAGCCACAGTCTAAGAAGGAGGCGGCGATTTGCGCTGTTTCCGCGGCCCTTTTCAGCGGGCTGGAGAAGAACAGGGGATCTTTCAGGTTGCGGATTTGCAGCGCTTTCCCCAGCGCAGCGGCCTGTTTTTTTCCGTAATCGTCCAGGGGCACATCGATAGTGCCGCGAAATATTTCTTCTTTATTCCAGGCCGTTTGCCCGTGCCTGATTAAATAGATGCGGCTCATATCATCACTTCACTATTTTGGCCTGTTTTTTTTGTCTTCTTCGATGAAATACTGTGCAATCGCTTTTAATTGCTGATATATTTCCGGCGGCAGGCTTTCATAGTGGGTCAGAGAGTCCGCCGCCAGCAGCTTTTCGTAATTACGGATATTGGTTCGTCCCAGGAGGTAATCGGTTGATACCCCGTAAAAGTCGGCCAGTTTGTTGAGAGTGGCGTAGTCGGGGGTGCGCCTGTTATTTTCATAGCGGGAGATCATGACATTGCTGATACGGAGTGCTTTGGCCAGTTCAAGCTGGGATAACCCTTTTTCCTCTCTTAATTTTTTTAAACGGCTGCCGAGTTCCATATAATCCTCCACCATCTGTTCTTAAAACCAGCTTAGCATAAGGAAATTTTTTATTAAAGAAATTTTACCATTCCGGAAAATTTTAGTTTGACAATTACCAATATGGTAATATATAATGGTTACGACCCCGGCGAAGCAAGGCAGCCGCTAACAAAGGGGAAAACTTAATGAAAAGGCTGCCGGAAAGGGGCGGCCTTGGACAGGCAACGGCTTGAAAAAATAATTGAGCAAACCAGGGCTGAACTGGCGGAACAGCTCAGAGAGGCCGGCTATGATTTCAGCAATGAGCGGGTTATGAAAATAAGCCGCAAGCTGGATCTCCTGCTTAACTTGCTGCAACGCCGTAGCGATCAAGTTTAAGGGTTATCCGTGATATTGAAAGCTACGGTATAAAACGCCATAGCCGATAGTTGGCGTCCGCTATTACCTTTATTTTCCCGTTTATCTATGCTATCATTGTTTCACTATGGAAACCGGAATAACAGCCGCGGATATATCGTTTATGAAGCTGGCCCTTCAAGAAGCCGCCAAAGCGGCCCACCTGGGCGAAGTGCCGATCGGTGCAGTGCTGGTTAAGGACGGTTCTGTTTTGGCGGCAGATCATAACCGGCGGGAACAGTTGAGCGATGCCACCGCCCATGCTGAACTTCTGGTCATCCGTAAAGCCGGACAGTTGCTGGGCGGGTGGCGCCTTACGGGGACAACTCTTTACGTTACCCTGGAACCCTGTCCCATGTGCGCCGGCGCCCTGGTTCAGGCCCGCGTGGAACGGCTGGTTTTCGGCGCCGCTGATCCAAAAGGAGGCGCTGCAGGAACTCTTTATGATATTGTCCGGGACGAGCGCCTTAACCACCGCCTCCAGGTCACCCCGGGTGTGCTGGAAGAAGAATGTGCCTTACAACTGCGCCATTTTTTCCGCAACCGGCGGCTTTAACTGCAACTGGGCGGACGGCAGTATCCGCTTTATTTTACCCGTAGCCCTGGAAAAGGGGGCACCAGGCCGGCCGGGTAAAACGATTTACGGATTCTTTCTGCTTTGCGGAGCAAGCATGGCAGGGGAAAAATCTTGCTCTATTGTTGGCATTGGAAAGGCTGTCTTGGGTATGCTTACTTTGCCGGCCTTTCCCCCAGTCTTTAAACCCGGGATTAGGTTTGCCCCTGCGCTTTACAAAGTAACAGCTCCTGTTGTAATATATAGTGTGTACGCGGAGAGATGGCCGAGCTGGTCGAAGGCGCACGACTCGAAATCGTGTGTGCCCGCAAGGCACCGTGGGTTCGAATCCCACTCTCTCCGCCATTTACTTATTAGATAAAGAAAGGGGTTTCGCCGGATCAGGGTAAAACCCCGTTTTAGTACAATTGCCAGGAACCAAAATAATCTGGCCGGTTTGGGAGCCTTCGATGGTAGCGATAGTCGCCCGTCCATGGGTTTTGCCACGAAGGGGGACAGCATTGATTATCTGGCCGCACCACTAAGCCCCAGTGGCTGCTGCCAATATGCGGTTAATCGCCGGGGCTGCCGTGAAAAAATCCGGAGGCGGTTGTGGCGTATGCGTTGCGGGGCTTTGATCAGTTACGGCCCCGGGCTGTGAGGGTATGATCGCTTTTCCCGCTATGGTGATATTAGCGGGACCAATCCAGTTTTTGCTTGATTATTATTTATAAATATGGTAATGTTAACGTCAGCGTTAAAAAGTAGAAGAACTGAGCCATTTCAAGGCCTCTGTTTTCAAAGCAAGGCATTTGGATTTACAGTTATTCCGCTTTTTGATGACTGATAATATCTAAGGAGGCCATTTAATTGATTGGCACAGTAAAGTGGTTCAATCCAGACAAAGGGTACGGTTTCATTGAAAGTGATGAAGGCGGCGACGTATTCGTTCACTTCTCCGCCATCCAGGGTGAAGGGTTCAAAACTCTGGATGAAGGGCAAAGAGTAGAGTACGAGCTGGTCGAGGGAAATCGGGGCCCGCAAGCGGCGAACGTTGTGCGCCTGTAAGGCTGTTCACGAGTAGCCGGCAGAGGCATTTCCGGAATCGCGGAAATGCCTTTATTTATGCCCTTTTATAACTGTGCAGCTCTTTGGATCCTGTGTATACGCGGGACAGTAGCGCCTCCACCATCATGGCCATGCTTCGGCCCTCCTGCCTGTCCTTCTTGGGACAAGCCCTCCTGTCTATTTCAATAATTTCCACCTATGACTAAAAGTAATGATTCGTTCAAGTAACCTCATTAAAAGAAAACGGAATCCTTTAAAAATTGTCCAGGTGTATTTTAAATATTACAAAAAAGGGGAATAATATCCGGTAGCGATAGATAAAGGAAAAGCGTTAGATATGACACGCGCTTTCCTGCTAACATTCCCGCTTCAGCTTTCGAGGGAGATTGCCGGGAATGACGGGGGAAGAGAGATATGAACAGGCTGAAGATTAGCCGGCTGCAGTTTGTGGTTGTTTCCAGTTTAAGTCTAACTGTTTTATTGTCTCTGTCTTATATAGCCGATTTACACCTGGAGCAGGAACAGCTACAAGAGGCAGTCAACGAGTTAAGGGGAGTACATGAAGAAAACAGGGATATGGCGGACCAGCTAGTCCGGTTTGGTGAACAGCTAACCCGGCTGCAGCGGCATAATGAAGCGCTGGAAGAGTTGCTTTTCAGGCGCGCTCAGACTTACCTGATAGTTACAGAAGGCTTAAGCTTTAGCGGAGGCGATATGCTGCCTTCCCGCTCAGGGCTTGAAGGAGCAAGGCAGTTTTTCAGTGCGGTAGAGATGCCGGTGCAGAGTAGATCCGGGCTCATGCCGGATGACTTTGAATATGTCTGGCAGATATATGGGGCCCACGACCTTTATGGCACCGGGGCAGCTTTAATTAAAGCGGAAGAACGCTATCAAATAAACGCCCTGGTCCTGGCGGCGATTATTGTCCATGAATCTAGTTGGGGCCAAAGCTCCATCGCCAGGTACAGAAACAATTTAGCCGGCCTGGGAGCATACGACGGCAGTGCCGGCTACTCGGCCATGAGCTTTGATACAAAAGAGGACTGCATTTATTATTTGGCGGCGCTGCTGTCCCGCGATTATGTTAATCCTGCCGGCAGACATTATCATGGGCCCCATTTGGTGGGAATAGGCCGGGCGTATGCTTCAGACCCGCAATGGGCTTATAAAGTGGCCGGTAATATGCGGTTAATCGTTGAGTCAGCCGTTACTAATCCTGACACGCTTGTGGCCTATGCTTTAAAGAGCTTTAATTAAAAACATATACTTTGATGTGTACGCCAGAGGCCGGCCTAATAAGTAGGGCCGGCTTAGGCATTTCCGGTAACGCGGAAGCGCCTATTTTAATGCGCCCGGCATGGCCACTGTCTACAGGGTGAGGGTCCCGCACGGCAAAGGCGGCATTTGGACGTTAGCTCCAGGCAAAGGTGTCCATCTGCGAACTCAATGCCAATGACAAAAAAAAATCGATATAGCAATTTCTCGTAAAAAATGATAGATCTATATATAGAGTATTCTTAAGGAGGTGAAATAAATGGAAACCCAAGTCAACTTGCAGCCGGATCCGGAGGATGTGGAGAAGAATAAGGCTATGGCTATTCTTGCCTACATTATTTTCTTCATTCCCCTTCTGGCGGCGAAAGAATCCAAGTTTGCCATGTATCATGCAAATCAGGGGCTGAATCTTTTCTTGTTCTGGGTTGCGTATTTTGTGCTTAGCTGGATTCTAGCAGCCTGTGTGAGAATTCTTCCCAAACAGGCAAGATTTAGGATCTCGATGTCGAATTAAATAGTATGAAAAAGTTTAAAGACTATCAACCTAACCAACTAATGCTTGTTCCGATTTGCATGAATGAATGGCTAC
>JAKPEE010000062.1 GCA_029552125.1 Bacillota bacterium
GTTGAGGGCCACTATGCCGGCCTTATATGGGCCCTTCGCCGGCAGGCCTTGGATCAAATATGTGCTTAAAGAAATCGCCTCAGTGCAATGGCCGGCTTAAAAAAATGCGGGAGTTTCACCTACTAAGTCTTGACACAGTCGACATTCCCTAATGCCATTGATTTTAAAGGATTTTTAGGGTAATATAATAGTGCGTGCGCCTGTAGCTCAGGGGATAGAGCAGCGGACTTCTAATCCGTTAGTCGGGGGTTCGAATCCTCCCAGGCGCACCATTTTTTTTATGAAGTTGATGCGCCCAAAAGCCTTGTATATCAAGGGTTTCCGGGTTGGCAAATTAATTGCCCAAGCGTTTAATATAGTTATTAGAGTATTAGATGCAACTCTTCTTAATTTAAAAATTATAAGGAACCGTTAACCGTCAAAGCAAAACACGAATGATCCTGGCAGTGCACCCATGCCGGGTCCACTATAGCAAAACCCCGGAAAGGTATGATCCTCCGGGGTTGTTGTATTCTTTTAACCTGTAGAGGCCATGGGACAGCCATCCCTTGCTTCAGAGCTCGGGGCGCAGCAACATCCCGGGCAGAGTCTCCTTGTTTAACTCCTTCCGAAACCAAGGGCTTACTGTTGGCGAAGAGATGATCATACCTGCCGGGTAGGCCGGGAGGGTTGTCTCAGCACCTTCCGCCTGCATTTATTCCCTGATTCAGAAGGAAATTGATGTTAATTGAAGAATTTTCTCAATAGTAGTCGAATCGTCACCTGAAACTTTCATTATCCACCTTTAGATTCCAGCATCAGGAAAACAGAAGGTAGCGGCTCTTACCAGGCCTGGGAGTTGTTCTATTGTTTTACAGGGGAGGGAACGGCAATAAAACAATAAAAAGTGTTCAAGCAGTTGATCAAAGAAGCATTTTATTGTCAACTTTAGCGGCTAGGGTGATTTGCGGGGAAACAAGACCTGTACAGGTAGGATAGAGGTGAAACATGGAAAAACATATTGCAGGTAAAAATGTTTACATCACCGGGGGCTCCAGCGGCATTGGCTTGTCGGCGGCGAAGCAGTTGGCGGCCCTGGGCGCAAATATCCTCATCTTCGCGCGCACTAAGGAGCGCCTGGAAGCAGCAGCCGCTGAGATCAGAAAGAGTTGCCTTTCGGAAACGCAGAGAGTCTCCTCGCTGCAGGTTGACGTGGGCGACAATGACAGTGTAAACAGGGTCATGGCCAGGGCGGTGCAGGAGTTCGGGCCTCCCGACCTGCTGATCAACTGTGCCGGCAGGGCCTATCCCCATTATTTTGAGCAGATCAGCTACGAGCAGTTCGATCAGACCATGAAGACCAACCTTTATGGCATCTGGAATACCACGGCGGCGCTTGTTCCGGAAATGAAAAAGAAGGGGGGCTGCATCGTCAATGTTTCCTCGATTGCCGGGTTCATTGGCATTTTTGGCTATACTGCCTACTGCGCCTCGAAATTCGGGGTGATCGGCTTTTCCGAAGCCCTCAGGAGCGAGCTCAGAAGCCATGGGATCAAGGTGGCGGTCCTTTGCCCGCCGGATACAGATACGCCTGGCTTTGCCGCTGAAAATAAAACCAAGCCGGAAGAAACAAAGGAGGCTTCCAAGGGGGCCAAGCTAATGTCTCCCGACGAGGTGGCCCGGCAGCTGATCATCGGCCTTAAAAAGGACAGGTTTCTGATCATCCCCGGCCTCGATGGGAAAATTACCTGGCGGATCAAGCGTTTTTTCCCGGCTCTGGTGGACGCAGTGCTGAACCGGCAGATTGAGAAAGTGCAGAAGAGGTTGCAGGGCGCGCATACGGAGGTGAGATCATGAAACCGGGGAAACTGCATGGCAAAACCGTGATCATTACCGGGGCGGCCGGCGGCATCGGCACGGCCACAGCGGCCCTGCTGGACCGCGAGGGCGCAAACCTGGTGCTGGCGGATATTGATCTGCCCAGGCTGCAGGAGCTTGCAGAGAGGCTTTCCCGGCCGGCGCTGGCCGTGAAATGCGATATTACCAGGCGGGAAGAAGTTGCGGAGCTTGTGGCCCGGGCGCAGGAGAGATTTAACACTATTGACGTCCTGGTCAACAATGCAGGGATAATTATCCCCTCCCTCTTTGAAGACTGCCGCTATGATCAAATTGAAAAACAGGTTGCCATCAACCTGATGGGAACAATCAACGCTACCTATGAGGTTCTACCCGTGTTGATAAAAAATGGCGGCGGGAATATTGTCACCATATCCTCCATGGCCGGTATTGTCCCCGAGACGTATAGCTCAATTTATACCGCCACGAAATTTGCCCTGCGCGGCTTTAATTTGACGCTGGCCCTGGAACTGAAAAAGCACCATATTGCCGTATCGACTATCTTCCCCGACACCACGGATACGCCAATGCTTCGCTTTGAAGCGGCTCATGGCGGATCGCCGCTTACCTTTTTAAATACGCCGCAGAAGCCGGAGAATGTGGCCCGGGCGGTGCTGCGGGCGATAACCGGCAACAAGCTGGAGCAGTATGTGCCCTATTCCTCGGGCCTGTTGTCAAAATTATTGATGTGCGCGCCGGGAGCGGTGATAAGGCTGTGGCCCATGCTTGAAAAAGCAGCCGTAAGTAAAAAAATAGCCTACCAGAAAAAGTATAACATTGTAGAGAGAGGAGAGGGTAAAAATGCCTAATGCAAGAAGGGGTTGGATAGCTGCCCTGGCCATCGTTACCGGAATAGGGCTTCTTCTTTTCTGGGTCGGCTTCTTTACCTTTGGACTGGCACCGGAAAATCCGCCGCCGGGATATTTCGAATACGAGCATTCTTTCCCGCTGCCGGATATTATCCTAGCCATAGCCCTCATTGCTGCCGGCGTCCTCATGCTCAGGAGGAAGCTCCTGGGTATGCAGATAGCGCACGTGTGCGCGGGCGCCCTGATCTTTCTGGGCCTGCTGGATTTCAGCTTTAATTTCCAGAATGGCATCTATGCCCTTTCTACGGCGGACCTGCTGCTTAACGCGTTCATCAACATATGGTGCGTAGTTTTTGGCCTTATCCTGGCCGTTAAAGGCAAGGCGTTGAGCTGACGGGATCATTGTTAGCCGGATATTCTTATAGCTTTTATCAAAGTCAATATTACATAAAAAGAATAAGGGCTGTTCCGGTTTACTTTGGGACAGCCTGAATTATTTGCATCCTTGGAAAAAAATTTTTTAGCCGACCGTTACAATCAGCGCGGCGGCCGTGTCGCCGGCGGCGCAGCCGGTGTCCAGGGCCTAGCCGCCGCTCTTCTTTAATGAAGGAAAAATTTCCCTTTTAAGCCACCAGCCTACTTTTGCTGATCATTAGCTTGAGCAAGCAGCCAAGCGAATCATGCCTGATCTTTTAAGATGGCTATGGTGCCGTAGTTATACAATCCGCGGGCAAAGCATTCAACGGATATATCGGCTCCGCTGGCCATGTGGGTAAGTACGCTTCGTGAACCTACGGCAGCACTTTTCCCCTTAAAAGAGTGGCCAATCATAATGGGAACATATTTATTAAAATATGCGGAAAGAGGATATTTCTTTTCTTTGCTGTCGTCCAGGTAATACTTGAAGCCCGGAAAGTAGGAGTGGCTGGCCAGGTGTCGGCCGCTGCCTATAGTCAGGTACTGACCGTCTCCGGGCGCATAATCATACCAGTCCAGGGAGTTGGAACAAACAGCGTAAGGCATTAGGAAATCGTCTTGGCCGATTCCCTCGAGCACGATCAGGACTACTTTTTGGGTTTCAAGATTTTTCAACACCAGCGGGGCGATCTCCGTAATGGAATTAACTTCTCCCAAAGGTGTAAAAACAGGTACCTCCATGTTTCTGGCCGGAATTTTGTGCACAGGCCTGGCTATGGCCCCAAATGTTTTAAAAGCGTATCCTTCCCTGGCTGCCAGAACATAATCCGGCAGCCGCCTCACAAACTCCTCATTGTTCCCAAATAGCTCTATTATTTCTTCTTTTGTTTTGACCGTCTCTATATGTTCATGCGTCCGCACCAACTTAAGATCTCCGGCGGAAGGCTTGTACAGGCCTGCGAAACGGGGAATCATCCCCCCGCCGCAGGCCAGGCTGTCCAATGTGCTCAAGTTTATATACCCTTTCAGGGGGACCATCTGCCCCGTCCCTATAACTACGGGTGTCATTCTTGTTGTCTCGATGAAATGGTTGATGCGGGAAAATAATAAGGTTAACAGCACCTGCCACTTGACGTCGTCGGCTCCTTCAAAAACAGAGGAAAAAAAAGGCTTGGAAAAGCTCAAGAACATAAACTGCGGGGAATAGCTCCGATACAGATCCAGGGCCACGTTGGTTACCCAGGATATGCTTTCCAGGTGCATATCTCCCGGGTATCTATTCCTTTTCAACAGCTCTTGGGCCATGGCAGCCAGGGCTGATTTTTCTGCCGTCTCTTTCCCCGTTTCAAAATCGAGAATTGTCTGCCATTCTACCACATCCAATACGGCCAGCATTAGCTGTTAACCTCCCCTATAATCTTCATCCATGGAATTCCAACTGACTTTTTGACCATGTATGGGCACTCCGCCGCCACAAAAAGGGCACCGGTTCCCTTGCAGTTTATAATCCACAACTTTGCCGCCGCAGCCGCTAAAGTTAATCCTTTCTATAACTATTTCCCGGCACTGGGGGCAAAGGGTATTCACCCACCGGGAGCCCGCAAAGTTGCTAAAATAAATAAAAGGCAGCTTTTTCCGGACTTCTTCCAGCTTGCGGTTTATATGCATAATGTGGGGGTAATCGTGGTCTTTCATTTTATATTCCGGCAGCAGTCGAAAGACGTGCCAGGGGATCGCGGGATTAATGCCGGCAATAAAATCGGCCATCATCTCAATTTCATCGTCATTTATGCCTTGGATAATAGGCGTGGTAATTTCCAGGTGGTTTCTCTCTGAAAAGTATTTTATACTATCCAGCACGGGTTGCACAGAAAGAACCCCGGTTAAGTCCCGGTAGAAATCATTTGAAAGCGACTTCAGGCTGACATTGATAAAGGAAAACAAGGCCGAAATTTCGCGGGCTGATTCTTCACTCATATATCCGTTGGTCAGGCAGCCCATGGGGATATTTCTGCTTTTCGCTTCTACCGCGAGCTCCCGCAGGGAAGGCAGCGATACGAGCGGCTCATTTATACCGAAGACGATGTTATGGCAGCCTGTTTTTTGGGCCAGGTCCACCAGTTTCGCCGGCGGCAGATTGAAGGTAAACAGATCGGAAGGATCTCCCTTGGCCACATAGGCGTTGGAACAGTAAGCACAGTCCAGGTTGCATCCGCTGCTTCCAAATAAAAAACTGCGGCTGCCCGGGTAGGCGTGATAAAAAGGTACCGACTCGATATGTACAGCATACATTACAGTCCAGCGGTGGGGATATTTTTCTTTTATCTCTCCCTGTTCCGCGTAATACGCTCCACAGGTGCCGGGGACATTATTTTGCAATAAGCAGCGACGGGGACAGTAAGCACATTCCACTTTCTCATTCTCCTCCTGCCGTGGTTAAAAATTACTCTCTTCCTGCCGTAAAAGGAGGTATGCCAGGAAGGGAGCACCAATAACGGAAGTCATAATGCTGATTGGTATTTCTCCGCTGCTAATAGTTCTGGCCAGAGTATCTATGATCAACATAAAAATTGCCCCTAAAACGGAAGCAAATGAAATCAGAAACTGATGGTTGGGTCCGACTATGAGCCGGGCCATATGCGGCATTACCAGCCCTACCCAGCCGATGGTCCCACAGGTAGATATGGACGAGGCAACGATCAAGGTGGAGGCGGATATATACAGGACCCTCATCTTTTTAACATCCACCCCAAGGGTTAGCGCTTCTTCGTCGCCCAATGACAACAGATCAAGCCTCCAGCGCAAAAAAAAGAGCACCGCTGTTCCCGCGATGAATACGGGCAGGGTCCAGTACACATCTTTCCAGACAATATCGCTGAAACCGCCCATGGTCCAGAAAACGATGGCCGGCAGCTGCTCGTAAGGGTCCGCCACGTATTTCAGAAAAGAGAGCCCTGCTGTAAATATGGCGGTGACAATCACTCCTGCCAGCACCAAAACGGTAACCGAATCGCTCCGGCTGCGACGCCCGATTTGATAGGCGGCGACAACCGCTGCCAGGCCAAAAATAAAGGCCATGCTTTGAACGGCCAGGGCGGAGCGGCCAACCAGTATAATGGCCAGCCCGGCCCCAAATCCGGCACCGGCGGAGACCCCCAGTATATCCGGTGAAACCAGGGGGTTTCGAAAAACCCCCTGGAATACCGTTCCTGCTAGAGCCAGTACCGCCCCCACCAGTAAAGCCATGATCGCGCGGGGCAAGCGGACAGACCAGAAGACAACGGAGGGCGAAAACAGTTCACTGGGAACCGCACGGTTGGTCAACTTGCAGCTAACCAACTCGAAAATGACCTCCATGGGAAGGGAATAGAGCCCGACGCCGATGGACAATACAAAGCATATAATCAGGAGTAGAGTGGCAATGACCAGGATCTTTTTATGATTAATCGAGAGTTCCTCCCAGCTCCGTATAGGTTTTACCGTAGAATTTTTGGAAAAACTGGTCTGCTTCCGCCTGCATATCTAGATCATTAAACAGGTCGGGTTGGATCTTGCTGGCTGCCCAGTAAAGACCCAGCACTGCCTGGGGAGAAGGATAATCCCAGGGATTTAAAGTCGAAGGGAACCAGAAAACCTGCTTGTTCATTACAGCCTTGATTCCCTGCAGGCGTTCGTCCTCCATGATACTTTCAGGGGAGGTGTCGGCAGTATACTGGACTACGAAGATTAGATCCGGATTCCACTCGATCAGGTGTTCCGGAGAGACTTCAACCCAGCCTCCCGTCAATTCGCCGCCGGCATTTTCCCCGCCGGCCAGTCTTATAAGGTGGTGTTGATACATTTCCGAAGAACAGGTGGAAAGCAAGCCCATGGGGCCGACCAGGTATACCACGGGCCGGTCTTCCTCGGCTATATTCTCGGTACGTTCTTTTACTTTTTGCAGAGTATTTTCGTAGTAATTAACAAATTCCTGGGCAGTTTCCTCGCGGCCCAAGGCCTTGCCTAAATTGAGCATGCTGTCTTTTAATTGCTCCAGATCCTCGGCCACCACTCCAAATACGGTAAGGCCTTTTTCTTCAAGGTTTTCAACCAGTTCCATGTTTCGCCCCGGCACCAGGATAAGATCCGGATCCAGAGCCATGGCTTCCTCAAGGTTAAATTCGGCGGGGCTTCCGGGAGTAGGAATGTTGGAGAGTTCGGGCATCAGTTTGTTAAAAAAGGCATTGTTCCTGGAAGGACTGTCATAACCGACAATCTTATCCTGGGCTCCCAGGGCAAACACCATGTGGGTAGCAATCCCATAGCTGGTTAATATCCTTTCTGCCGGCTGTGACAGGGTAATTTCGCGACCCAGACCGTCGGTAACCACTATATCCTCGCCGGCTTCTTCATTTCCTGTCTGTTCTGCTCCTTGCCCGCACCCACTCGCTACAAAACATAATAAGAGTAATCCCACCAGCAGTACGTCTCTTATACTGTTTACCTTCAATGGTTTCATCGTCAAGCTCCTTTCTTGATCAACAATTTTTTCTACCGCCAGCACGAAGGCACAACCACTCTTGTTCCCTTGCTGGTAATCCCCAGCTCAACTTCTATACCGTACACATTGCTGAGTTTTTGGGATTGCATCACCTCGCTGGTATTCCCCTGGCTCATGATTTGTCCATTCTTGAGCAAGATTATCTGATCGCAATAATGTAGCGCCAGGTTTGGGTCATGTAAGGTCATTAATACGGTTATACGGTTTTCATAAGACACTTTTTTGATCAAATCCAAAATTAAGATCTGGTTTTTCATGTCCAGATGGCTGGTCGGTTCATCCAGCAGCATAATATCGGTGTTCTGGAGCAGGGACCGGGCGATAAGGACCATCTGCTTTTCCCCGCCGCTGATTTGCTGAAATGTTCTCCCGGAAAGTTCCCGGATGCCTAACCTCTCTAAAACACCCAGAGCCTCTTCCCGGTCGGCTAAACTGGGGGTTTCCCATATTTCTTTTACAGGGGCCTTGCCCATCAGAACCATGTCCAGAACTTTAAAAGGGAAAATAAAGCCAGTTTGCTGGGGAACGACACTCACTTCCCGCGCGATCTCTTTCCGGGTCATCATTTGAACCGCTTTCCCATGTAAGAAAATACTGCCGCTTTCCAGTTTTTTAATTCCGCTGATACAGCCCAGTAATGTAGTCTTTCCGGAACCGTTGGGTCCCAGCAAACCACAAATTGACGCGTGGGGAACTGAAAAAGTAATATTCCGTAAAACATTCTTTTTCCCGTAACTGAAATTTACGCCTTTAACTTGTAATGGAAGGTTGCTAATTGTTTTCTTCATCATTTCTTTTGAAATATGAACCGTAATGCTTATGGTCTCATATTTGATAAAGGTAAATTTTATGTCCACGAACAAACTATAAAAATAAAAATCGCTGCCCCCCAAAGAAAAGACAGCGAGAAATAAAACTTCCTTCTTTCCAATGAGGGAGGCCTAACCGTTTCCAGTTAAACCCTACCGTTCATGGTCCATAGGTATGCCCTTTAGGAATTCCATGAATCGAAGGATGCGAATATATATTCATTTGTTATTACTAGAAATCTACCATAATTTGAACCGGCTTGACAAGAGTTTTTTTATATTGTTCATTTTTTGGGTTTAATTACTTCTTCTCAACTTGTCCGTTACCGGTACTATAGAATTTTCTGAATACTATTAAGCAACTCTCCCGTATGATCGGAATTAAAAGCTGGCCGTTTCTTTCTTCAAGATAATCGGAAATCTTTTGCAGGGCCTGCTTCCTTAAATGTGCCGGTGCAGCTAATTGATGGCGCAGAAATTCCCAGGCTTCCCCGTAATCGCTTACCGGCTGACTGAAGTCGTGTTTTATTAACTGGCAATGCACTTCAACCCCTTTGCACTCTATAAAACCTTTTTCCCAGCAACCATTAATACACGAGGATTGTTTGCTCTGAATACCCAGGATGGAGGCAAACTCGTTAAAAGCTTTGTTGCTGTGCATATTTTTATAAGGGGTTAAAATAATTCCCGTTCTCGCTGTTAAATCAAAAATTTTATCCAGGCCCTGCCTGGTTCGTGAAATAGGCGGCGAGTAGCTGCAGATTGTCACATCTGCCCTTCCCACATTCACATCCGGCCATTTACCTAAATATGTTTCTACATTCCGCAGGCCTGAACTGCGTACTTTCTCCCGCAGAATTTCCAAAGCTTTAGCCTGGCTGTCCACCGCTTTAACATGCTTACAGAGGGGAGCTGCATACAAAGCAACAGCTCCAATACCGCTGCCCACATCCAGCACCGTATCGCTGCCGTTTATTTCTTGACTAAATATATTTCCCAAAACACTTTGCGGGTAATTATTCCATTGTATGGCCTCTTCGTACCATCGTACTACCTGTGGATTCCAAAACTGTGACATTTGCTCCCCCGTCTTAAAAGCCGTAAGGTTTAGCCTTGTGGCTTTTAAACCGAATCGGATTACCATAATACATCAATGTTTCAATTGGATTATGGTTACAAGTATACCGGTTTAAAAAATAGCTTGTCTTAAAAAAAGGTGTTGAAAAATCGGTTGATAATCTCCGCCCCGCCGATGATTGTGCCGGCTGTACTGCCGAGGTTGACCAGGGCCACAACCAGCAGAATGCGCGTTACCTTGTTGCGCCAGAACCCCTTGAACGAATGAACATCGTCAGCCAGGTCTTCAAAGTCGCTGACGTTCGGTTTCCTGAGCAGGGCTTCAACCAGCCCGGCGAACCAGCCGGCTGCCAGCAGGGGACTGAGCGAGCTGATTGGCGCCACCAGGAACGCGGTTAACAGGGACAGGGGATGGGCCAGCGCCGCCAGTGCGCCTAATGCCCCCAGGGAACCGTTCCAGAACACCCAGGCCATGATTTGCTTGATTCCGGTAGCCCTGTCGGCGGAAAAAGTTAAAACGATTAATACAATGATCAGCAGCGGGATGCTCCAGGCGATTACTTTAGTGTATTTTGGCGCCGGTGCAACCCGGGATAACGCTTCCAGGTCGTGGTCCCGGGAGAGTTCATTTATTATACCCGGGATGTGGCCGGCGCCCAGCACGGCCACCACCTTGTTGCCGGGAGCGCTTTTAATTTTTTGGGCCAGGTATTTGTCTCTTTCGTCGATAATGATTGCTTTCAGCCGGGGCAGGGAGCGCGACAGCTCTTCCAGGGCGGCGCTGAGCATATCCTTGCTTTTCAACTCTTCCAGCATTTCTTCACTGAGCTCTTCTTCATAAAACATGCTTAGCAAAAGTTGAAAAAATAACTTTATTTTGTCCCAGAAGCTAAGACTGCGCCACAGCCTCAGCATGGTCGCCTGGATATCCCGGTCAGCCAGGCATAAAGCGGCGCCTGTTTCTTCGGCCGATTTAATGCCCTGGATCATCTCCTGGCCCGGCTCGATGCCAAATTTTTTGGCCAGCCTCTTCTGGTATGATGACAGGACCAGGTTGGCCAGCAGCAGCATCGCTTTGCGTTCCCGGATAATCTTCACTATATCGGTTTTGCGCCAGCGATCGGTATCAGTGATGGCCTGGTAGCGGGCCTGGCAGAGCTCTACGCAGACCGTGTCGGGCTTTTCGGTTTCAATAACTTCTTTAACTTCGGCAGCGCTTTTCCTGGAAACATGGGCGGTGCCGATTAATATGAGAGTGCGGCCATCTAGGTCAATGCGGTGCACATTTTCTCCTGCCAACAGATCACATCCCGGATTATTTTCTCAAATATCATACCATATTTTCAGTTGTTTGGCCCAAGTTATATTCTGTCGTTGTGGACAATATAAAGCCTTGAGCTGCGGAGGCCGGGGTACGGCTTTTATTCCTGCCGGGCTGCCGCCGGCTCATGGCCTGCCTGGTTCCTTTTACTGCTTCCACGGCTTTTAACCGGCAAACCCGCCTTGTGCTATAGTGACGGATGTTAAATTTTCCGAAAAATAAAAGGATACAACCAGGCGAATCAAGAATTATGCTTAAGGAAGGGAGCAAGGCTTAAAGCCGGTGTCTTCTGCAAACCCAGCCAGAGAGAAGCAGGGATTGCTTCGCCTTCGGCCGGCCATGGCCGAAAGAATACTGGAAAGTTCATTACCTGTAAAGGAGGTCCGGCTTGCATGCAGGAAACGCATGAGCTTAAAATCGGGAAGAAGGCCTTTATTACCACGGCTGCGATTACCCTCAGTCTGATGATCCTATCGGGAATTCTGACCCGGATCATCCCTTCGGGCAGCTATGAACGTTATACCGCGGACGGCATCACCGTGATCAAACCCCATACTTTTCAGTACGTGGAGAAAGTGCCTTTGCCCGTGTTACGCTGGTTTACCGCGCCGCTGGAAGTGCTTTTTTCCGAAAATGCCCCCGTTATTTTGGTCCTGGTTATGTTAATTGTTTTCATCGGCGGCGGCTATGCTATCTTAAACCGGGTCGGGGTTTTTGAGGAGATTATTACCAAGGTGGTGCGGCGCTTTGGCGCCAGGCGCTACCTTCTGGTTTGCGTGGTTGCCCTGGTATTCATGTTTTTTGGCTCCTTTTTGGGCATGTTCGAGGAGGTTGTTCCCTTAGTTCCCGTGGTGGTTCTTTTATCGTACACCATGGGCTGGGACGCGCTGCTGGGGCTGGGTATGAGCTTGCTTTCCACATGTTTCGGTTTCTCCGTGGCGGTATCGAATCCCTATTCCGTGGGTATAGCCCAGCGGCTGGCCGGGTTGCCTGTCTTTTCCGGGCTGCCCTTCAGGCTGTTAATCTTTGCCGTCCTTTATGCCTTGCTTTCTCTCTTTCTGGTAAGCTATGCCAGGCGCCTGGATGACGATCCCCGCCGATCCCTGGTCTTCGAGGAAGACCGGGAGATGCGCGAGAAGCATGCACCAGGCTCTTCCACGCCGGCGGGAAGCGGCCTGGCTGGGGCAGATACCGAAAAAGTAAGGCGGGCCACCTCCTGGTTTCTAGGCTGCGTCGGAGCCATCCTGGCGGTAATTGTGACCGCTTCCCTGGTGGAAGGTTTTTCCGACTTCTCCATGCCGGCCATAGCCGTGATTTACCTGGTTGCCGGTATCGGCGCCGGATGGCGCGGCGGGCTCACCTTCCGGGAGACTGTCTCTACTTTTATTAAAGGGGTCTCCGGGATTGCCCCGGGCATTGTGCTCATTCTGATGGCCATGAGCGTCAATTATATCATTAGCCGGGGCGGTATCATGGACACCATTATCTTTCGCGCTTCCTCACTAATCTCCGATGAAATTCCGATCATATCTTCTTATATTATTTACGGCCTGGTGCTTGCCCTTAACTTTTTTATTGGCTCAGCTTCAGCCAAGGCGATGCTGCTTATCCCCATCATTACCCCATTGGCCGATTTGATCGGGCTAACCCGCCAGACTATGGTGCAAGCTTTCTGCTTTGGAGATGGTTTTTCCAACGTGCTATTCCCCACCAACCCCGTCTTGCTGATTTCTTTAGGATTAACTACGGTTAACTATGTTAAATGGTTCAGATGGATCATCGTGCTGCAACTGCTGGTGCTGCTGGTAACAGCGCTGTTTCTGGCGGCGGCGGTGCTCACCGGCTACGGGCCGTTTTGAAGGAATTTGTATGTAAATAAAGAATATTGACAGCAAAAGGAGGCGATGTCTAAATCATGGAAGTAAGGCTTATGCCCGGTGCGGAGCCCTTTTTCTTTGAGGGCGGAGAGAGAGGATGTTTGCTGGTGCACGGGTTTACCGGAAATCCGTCCAGTCTGCGGCCCATGGGCGAATTCCTGGCCGCTAAAGGAATTACGGTTCTCGGGCCACGGTTGAAAGGGCATGGCACCACCGTGGAGGATATGGCCGCCTGCTCCTACCGGGATTGGCTGGAGTCGGCTGAAGCCGGGCTGAAGGAGCTGTCTTCCCGGTGCGGCACAGTATATGTGGCCGGGCTGTCCATGGGCGGAACTATTGCCCTTTACCTGGCGCACCGCTACCCGGAGCAGGTGAAAGGGGTAATTCCGATTTGCGCCCCGGTGATGTTTACAGAATTCAAGTACAAACTGGTGCCGCTCCTAAAACATTTGATCAAAACTGTGCCCGGAGTGGGCAGTGATATCAAGGATCCGGCGGTAAAAGAATCGTCGTACGACAAAGTGCCGGTGCGCTCTGTGCCGGAAATGCTGCGCATTTGTAAGATGGTCAAAGAGGTGCTGCCGCAGATCAAGCAGCCCGCCCTCATCTTCGGGGCGCGGGAGGACCACGTGGTCCCGCCGGTTAATCCTCCTTGCATATTTGAGCATATCGGTTCAGAGCAAAAAGAGTTGATCTGGCTGGAAAATTCCTACCATGTGGCGACCCTGGACTTTGACAAAGAGATTATTTTTGAACGGACGGCGGCATTTATCAAGGGCAGCTAAGGTAAAGAACAGTGCCGGCGCTCCAATTGGCAGGGGAGGAATAGTTCATGAAAAAGTATGTGTTATCAATAGATCAGGGCACCACCGGGACAACTGCCATTTTGTGGGATGAAGAAGGCCTGGCCCGGGGAAAAGCCTACCGGGAGCACAGGCAGATTTACCCCCGGCCGGGGTGGGTGGAGCACGATGCGGAAGAAATATGGCAGGCCGCGCTGCAGGTGGTGCAAGATGTCTCGCAGGATGCGGGGATTGCATTGTCCAGCGTGGCCGCTGTAGGCATAACCAACCAGCGTGAAACGATAGTCTTCTGGGACCGGGAAAGCGGCCGCCCGCTGGCCAACGCCATTGTGTGGCAGTGCCGCCGCACGGCGCCCATCTGCCGCGAACTAAAAGAGGCCGGCTACGAAGCGACTTTTAAAGAAAAGACAGGCCTGTTGCTGGATCCATATTTTTCTGGAACCAAAATCCACTGGGCCCTGGACAACCTGCCGCCGGTGCGGGAAGCGGCCCGCACGGGCCGGCTGGCCTGCGGCACCATTGACAGCTATTTACTTTTTCGCCTCACGGGCGGAAAGGTTCACGCTACCGATTACTCCAACGCTTCGCGCACCCTGCTGTTCAATATTCATACCCTGCAGTGGGATGCTGAGCTTTTACAGATACTGCAGGTGCCCCAGGATATTCTGCCGCAGGTGTGTCCGAGCAGCGGCATCTTCGGCGAAACGGACCCGGCGGTTTTCCATGGAGCCCGCCTGCCGGTGGGCGGCATCGCCGGCGACCAGCAGGCTTCCCTTTTCGGCCAGGCCTGTTTCCGTCCGGGAATGACTAAAAATACCTACGGTACCGGCAGTTTTTTGTTAATGAATACCGGCAAGAAAGCGGTTCTCTCGCAGAAAGGTCTTTTGACGACCGTGGCCTGGGGCGTGAACGGAACGGTGGATTATGCCCTGGAAGGCAGCATCTTCATTACCGGCGCTGCCATCCAGTGGCTACGGGACGGCCTGGGACTGATCGGTAAGGCTGCGGAAACGGAAGCCCTGGCCCGCCAGGTTGAAGACAACGGCGGGGTATACCTGGTGCCCGCCTTTGCCGGCCTGGGAGCCCCTTACTGGGATCCGTACGCCCGGGGGCTGGTTATCGGCATTACCGGCGGGACAACGCGGGCTCATTTTGCCCGGGCCGTGGTGGAAGCGATGGCCTACCAGACCCGGGAGGTTTTGGAACTGATGCGCCGCGAGGCAGGCCTGCCCGTAGAAGAACTGCGGGTGGATGGAGGAGCAGGGGTCATGGACTTGCTGTTGCAATTTCAGGCGGATATCACCGGCACCAGGGTGAGACGCTCCGCCAGCCTGGAAACAACAGCCCTGGGCGCGGCTTACCTGGCCGGCCTGGCCGCCGGGGTCTGGTCCAGCCGTGATGAACTTTTGGCCCGCTGGCGGGAAAGCGCCTCTTTCTCTCCGCAAATGGACGAAAAGCGGCGGGAAGCCCTCTACTACGGCTGGCAGCGCGCTGTGGAGCGCTGCCGGGGCTGGGCTGAAGAGAATTAGCACTTATCTTATAAGTAAGTGCTACTAGCCTCACAGCTTTATTGTAGCGGTGCGCTGCCTGGTGGTGATTTTGCCACTGGTATTGATGCATCTATCCCCGCAAGACCCCGCCAGGGGCTTCCCGGCGGGGTCTTCACCATGATTTATAATATTTTGCTTAACCCCGGGCTAGCCCATTAAGCAGGCTCATCCCCTGGGCTTGAAGGTTTCGCACTTGGTTTCCTCGGAGTTGCTGGCCGCGCTGGTATGGTTACGCTCCACCTGGATCATCGGCGCGTCGCATTTAACATTCTGGTTATATTCGCATTCCGTTACAGAGCACTTGATTTCCACAGCCACAGGCTCACCCCCTTCCCCGCGTAGTTTTTGCAGGGAGGAGTAAAATATACTATTTCAAGGCTTTTGCAAGGCTTTCCCCGCCGGGGGTGCTACCAGGCCTCCGGAGATAATTATTTTCATCCCATCTTCGATGGTCATCTCCAGTTCAATGACCTCCCGGCGCGGTGCCAGGATGAGCATTCCCGAGGTAGGGTTGGGTGTGGTCGGAATGAATACGTTGATCACATCTTCATCCGTCTTCTCCTGAACCTCTCCCTTGGAAGTGCCAGTGACAAAACCGAGGGCATAAAGTCCTTTGCGGGGGTATTCCAGCAGCACCACTTTCTGAAAAGCGTGCTTGCCCTGCAATGTGAAAGCATCTATGATCTGTTTGGCGCTGCTGTAAATGCTTCTGGTTAAAGGTATTTTTTGAAATAAAGAATCCCATAAAGCGATTATTTTTCGGCCAACCAGGTTGGAGGCGATAAAGCCAACCAGGAAAATTAAAATAACTCCGGCGGCAAAGCCGATTCCCGGAATAGAAATGTTAAAGATTTTTTCTACTACTTTACCCAGCAGGGTATCGAGAAAATTAAAGATTAAGTAAAATACATAAATGGTGATGCCCAGGGGCAGCAGGGTGATTAAACCGGTGGTAAAGATTTTTTTCAAGGAGCGCCCACCTTCTTCCCGTTTATATTAACCCGCTGCTAACGGTTTTTCCTGCACAGAGTATACCATGCAGCCCCAGTTGTATCCAGCAGTTAAACCTTGCTTTTTTATATGGTTCTTGATATTTTATAACCGGTTAATGCCTATGATTACTATTGCTTTAATGCTGGAACTTGCATTGAGCCAATATTGCCAATTTAATTAAAACTGGGGCAATGATCGTGATTTTACAGGTAGAGCAGCTATCGAAGTCTTACAACAGGCGCATTATATTTGAAGGAATCTCTTTTACCATGGAACCGGGTGATCGGCTGGTGGTAACCGGACCCAACGGTTCGGGCAAGTCTACTCTGTTAAAAATAATCTGCGGCCTGTTGCAGCCGTCGTCCGGCACCGTCCATTTAAGCAACGGCTCCAAGAAAATGGACCTTGCTGAACGTAAACAATGCTGCGGTTACGCTTCGCCTGAAGTTAACCTGTACGACCGGTTGACTGCTTATGAAAACCTGTCGTTTTTTGCTGCATTGCGCGGCCTGCCTCCCTGCCGCGAACGGATGGTGGAGCTGCTAAAGCGCCTGCAGTTAAAAGAATATATGCACCAGCCTCTTTGTAGTTATTCTTCGGGGATGAAACAGCGGGTTAAGCTGGCCTGCGCCCTGCTTCATGAACCCTGCCTGCTGCTGCTGGATGAGCCTTCTTGCAATCTGGACGAGCAAGGCCGGCGGGCTCTGGAAGAGCTGCTCAACCTGAGGCCGTTGCATGGTATTACCATTATCGCCACCAATGAGACGGAGGAGGTCGAAAAATTTGGGCAAAAGCTGCTCTCTCTGGGTGTCCCGCCTGGCGGCGCTGCTTAAAAAGGACCTCCTGGAAGAATTCAGGACCCGCTATGCCATCAACGCTTTACTTATGTTTGCGGTAACAGCTCTGGTCATGGTCAGCTTTGCCGTCGGTGTGAATACGTTAAGCGCTACCCTGCATGCCGCCTTGCTTTGGATTATTCTTTTTTTTGCTTCGATGTCCGGCCTGGGCAGAAGCTTTGTCAAGGAAGAAGAGAAAAATACCGCCCCGGCGCTGCGGCTGGCCGCCCCGGCCGAGGTAGTTTACGTGGGCAAGCTTGTTTTTAATTTTCTGATCATGCTTGTCCTGGCAGCGTTGATCCTGCTGCTCTACCTGTTCTTGCTTAACCCTCCCCTGGGTAGCCCGGCCCTGCTGGTGCTGGTAATATTTTTGGGCGTGGCCGGGCTAAGCGGCGCCACCACCATCCTGGCGGCCATCGTCGCCAGGGCGGCAAACCAGGGGACTCTGCTGCCGGTGCTCTCCTTCCCGGTATTGCTGCCCCTGTTGATAACGGCAATTAACGCGACCCGCGTGGCCATAGAAGGCGGCGGAGTTGGCGATGTATCCCAGGGACTGCTCTTTCTAGTGGCCTACGGAGTCATCATTATTACTGCCTCACTGCTCCTGTTTGATTTTGTATGGAGTGATTGAGTGCGCTCCCCGGTATAAATAAGAATTATGGCCCCAAAACTGATTATCCGGATAGCTCTATAGTATAATCATTTTGACTTCCGGTTTCGGAGCATGGGAGGTTTCTTATGATCCTGAAAATATTGTTTGGGGCTTACATGCTTCTGGTGATAGCGGCTGCGTTTCTGTATGCTCCCCCCGCCCTTGGCCTGGGCGAAATATCGCGCATTATTTATTTTCATGTGCCCCTGGCCTGGGTCGGCGTTCTGGCCTATCTTGTTTCCATGGTAAACAGCATTCGCTACCTGAAGCGCCCTCTGGCGGAATATGATTTCCGCGCCGCCATTAACGCGGAAATCGGCCTTGTCTTTACCTTGCTGGCCACCGTTACCGGGGCCATCTTCGCCCGTGGCACCTGGGGCGTTTACTGGAACTGGGATCCACGGCAGACCTCTATTTTTGTCTTATTGCTGATTTACGGCGCCTACCTGGTGTTACGCTCTTCCCTTGAAGACGGGGAAAAACGGGCCCGCCTCGCCGCGGTATATAGCATTGTGGCTTTTATTTCCGTGCCTTTTCTGGTATTTATCATCCCCAGGCTATATGTGACTCTGCATCCGGACCCCATTATCAACCAGTCGGGCCAGTTGCAAATGAACGCCAGGATGATGCAGGTCTTCCTGGCGTCGCTGCTAGGTTTTACCGGGATATACTGGTGGATTTACAGTCTACAAGTACGCCTGTATAAAGTAGTCGAAAGACTGGAGGGACAAAAGTAAATGTCAGATCTCTACGCAGTCCTACTGGTAGCGGCCATTTCCTGGCTGGGGATTTTCCTTTACCTTGTCCGCCTGGACCTTCGCCTTAAAAAACTGGAGCAGGAAAAATGAAGAAAAAAGTAATAATCGGCCTGGTGATCATTATTATCTTTTCCGGCTTCGCCATATATTCTTTCCGGGCGTCGTTGAATCCTTATGTTAGCTTTCGCGAAGCCGCGGAGAGAGGGGGGACGGTGCAGGTGTTCGGCTACCTCGCTGACGGGATGGTTCAATATGATGCGGCTAGCCAGCAGGTGCGTTTTTACATGGCCGATGACGAAGGGACTGAAGTGCTGGTGGTCTATGCCGGAGCCAAGCCGGCCAATATGGAGCATGCGCAAAACCTGGTGGTGGTGGGAGAACTGAGCGGTGACACTTTCTACGCCCAACGCCTCCTGGTGAAATGTCCCTCTAAATATGAAGAAGAAAAGGGGAAAGAATAACGATGCCCGGCCAAATCGCACTGTACATCGCTTTTTTTTCAGCCCTGGGGGCAGGAGTTCTTTTTTGGCTGACTCCCTTAACGAAAAAAAAGGATAACCGCAGCAGGGCTGCGATTCAACTTTACTATCTTCATACCGCCGCGGTCGTCGCTGCCTCCGCCTTCCTTTTATATGCCCTGCTGACCCATCAGTTTCAGTACGATTATGTCTACGCCAATACCGATTTAAGCCTGAGCCCAATATACCTGTTTTCCGCTTTCTGGGCGGGCCAGGAAGGTTCATATCTCTTTTGGGCCCTGTGCGGTGCCGTGGCGGGTCTTTTTTTGCTGAAGAAAGAACAAAACCTGCGGCATCTGGTTATGCCGGTAATTATGACCGGGCAGGCTTTCCTGTTATTATTCTTAGTCCTGGATAGCCCCTTCCAACTGCTGGATTGGATACCCGCGGATGGAGCGGGACTAAACCCCCTGCTGATGGATCCGTGGATGGTTATTCACCCGCCCATCGTTTTTGTGGGCTATGCTTTATTAATCATTCCCTTCGCCTATGCTGTAGCTGCCCTTTATGTTAAAGATTACCACCGTGGATTTATGCCTGCGCTGCCCTGGGCGGTCTGCGGTTGGCTTTTCCTGGGGGCGGGCATCTTTATCGGCGGAGTCTGGGCATACCGCGTCCTGGGCTGGGGCGGATACTGGGGTTGGGATCCGGTAGAGAACGCTTCCCTTATTCCCTGGCTGGCCGGGACTGCGCTGGTCCACGGGATGCTGCTGCAGTTACAGAAACGAGTTTTTTTACGGGCCAATCTTTTCCTGGGCATTACCACCTATCTTCTGGTTATCTTTGCCACTTTCCTGACCCGCAGCGGCGCCATGGCGGAATATTCAGTTCATGCTTTCAACGAAACTGCCCTGACCTACTTCCTGGCCGCTTTTCTGATTCTGTTTGCCCTGGCGGGCTATATATTACTGGCCCTGCGTTTCCGCGCCATCGGTGAACAGGCCGATGTCCCCTTTTCCCCGCTCAACCGTCCCGGCACCTTCGGACTGACCATGGCTGCCCTCTGCGCCTCCGCCTTGCTGGTATTGCTGGGTACGCTTTCGCCACTGATCACCGGCCTGTTCGGCACACCGGCCAGCGTGGATGAGGCTTTTTATTTCCGCACTAACGGGCCGTTAGCCCTGGTAGTGCTGGTACTGCTCGGTTTATGCCCCTTTGCCCGCTGGCAGCAAGAAGAGCGGCGGGCGCTGCTGCTATCTCTGGGTGTGCCCCTGGCCGCTGCTGCCGTGGCGGTTGCGGCAGCGCTATTTGCCGGAGTGATGTCGCTGTTTGACCTTCTATTTATCGGTGCGGGGGCCTTTGCCCTGGCCAGCAACCTGATCGTGCTGTTCCGGGTTTTCTTAAGCCGTGGTTTTAAGTACAGCGGCGGTTACCTGGCCCATGTGGGGCTGGCCCTGATGTTTGTGGCGATCCTGGCCTCGACCAACTATACCCGCTCCAGTATGATTCACCTGACTCCGGAGCAGCCTGTGCAAACCCTGGGCTACACCTTCACCTACAGCGGTCACACCCCGGGAGAAAAATATATCTTGAATATCGCTGTCACTGCCGGGGAAAAGACCGTTATGGCTCAGCCTAAGATGTACATGGCCGGGGAAAGCCTCATGCGCGAACCTGCCATTCTGCGCAATCTCTGGCGCGACCTCTATATCAGCCCTGTTGAATTGACCATCGATGATCACAACCATCAAGTTGTTTTGGCCAAGGGCGAATCATTTGATTATGAAGGTTACATGATCCGCTTTAACGAATTCAGCTTCCCGCAGCCCCATGGCAGCGGGGCAGAAAGCATGGAGATCGGCGCGGTTTTGGAAGTTCGGTCAGGCGATGCCGTGGAAATCATTATGCCGGTTTTAAAAGTAGATGGAGCAAACCAGGAGCATTTGCCCGCTCTTTTACCTGGCAGCGATATTGAAATCTTCCTGGTCGGCGTGGATGCTACCCGGGGACTGGCCGGGCTTTCTATCGGCGAGGATAGCCACCCCGGTAAAGAGGTGCTGGCTGTGGAGCTAAAACACAAACCCTTTATTGTCGTGCTGGGTTTAGGCACCACCCTGCTGCTTGGCGGTACCCTCATCGCCGTCTGGCGCCGTTTTACTACTCGCTCGCCATAAGAAATTGTTATAGGAAAAGCGGTAGGATAATTTGGCCATGTTGGAGAATTTTTATTTATATCTTAACTTAACCATTTAAATGGTTATAGTCAATTCAATTATTTTTATTGTGGCAATAAGTCTTATTTGCTTTCAAGTATTGCCTGACAGGTAGATCAGGCCGACAGGGCTGGAGTGCCCTGTCTTTATCCTTGCTTTAGAAGTGACACGATTCACAAAATTGACCAGGCGGACTAGTTCAATGTGGAAGCAGTTGAACAAATGCAAAAGGGGGTTCTCCTTCTTTGTCCAGACACAGAACTAATTTCGGTGCCCGAGGCGTTCTTTTTATGGTTCTGGGGACAGTTATCGTAGTCGCGGCCTTATTTACATATAATCTTTACTTTCCCCAACAATACTTTGAACCCCCTTCAGCGATGGCTGAATGCCTGAAGTGCCACGGGGAGATGGCCCCGCAGGAAGGCAACTATGCCCATGCCCCTCTTTCCAACTGCACTAGCTGCCATACCACTCACGCCATGGGAGAAAAAGCCGGGCTGGTCATGCCTGTAAACGAGCTCTGCAGTTCCTGCCACCCGGATCAAAGCCGGGGTAAAACATCGGTTCACGCTCCCTATCAGGGAGCCGATTGCCTCTCCTGCCATGACGCTCACCAGTCGCCCTTCCCGGGAATCCTGGCCAGGGAAGAGCGAGATCTTTGCTTAAGCTGCCACGGTTCAGTAGAAAACGCGGCAGCTCCCATGGTCCACCAGCCCTTTAACGAATCTTGCGTTTCCTGCCATGAACCTCATGTCAGCGATTACCAGACCCTACTCGTTGCAGATACACCGGAGATGTGCTACCAGTGTCACAGTGACATTGCAGCAGAGCTGGCAAAAAACCTGCCGCACCAGCCTTTTGCCGATGGAAACTGCCTGAATTGCCACGAGGCGCACAGCAGCCTCGTGGCCGCTTCCGCGCTTTTAGTGAAGCAGGAGCGCTCTCTTTGCCTGGACTGCCATAGCGATGCCGTTAATCCGGCCAACCCCGTCCAGCACGGGCCTCTCGGCGGTGACTGCAGCCAATGCCATGAAGCCCATGCTTCAGACACAACCGCCTTGCTGGCCGGGCAGCCTCCCGCTTTGTGCTTCACCTGTCACGATGCCACCAGGCGGGACCTCCTCTCCATGACCGCACTGCATCCTCCTTTCACCAGGGGGGAATGCCTGGACTGCCATGAAGCCCATGACAGCTCTTTCACCGGCTTGCTGGTTCAAAATGAACGGCAGCTTTGCCTCAACTGCCACAGTGATAATCCCGAGTTTGCCGGCAACTATATGCACTCCCCTGTGGCCAAGGGGTGCGTTTCCTGCCATAAACCCCATGCTGCCAGAGTGAGCAGCCTGCTGGCGCAAGAATCGCCGGGGCTTTGCTACACCTGCCACAGTAGTGTTAAAAAAGAATTCGCCATGAAATCCAGCCACCCGGTGGTTTCTGGGAAAATGGAGTGCACCAGTTGCCACTCCGGCGTGCATACGGCTAATAACAGCGCCCTGCTGCTTGCCACCGGAAATAGTTTATGCCGCATCTGCCATAGCGGCGAGACGACCAGGCTCCAGGCCACCGTGCACCGCGGCATCAACTGTGCCTATTGCCATACCGCCCACGGTTCGCTCCACCTGGCCCTGCTGAAGCGGGGCGAAGATGCCAACTGTACCGTTTGCCATCAAAACAAGTCCGGGACTTATTCCGCGGACGGAATTACTTATCACAACCATCCCAGCGGCGGGATCCATGCCGGCCAGGCGGTTTACTGCGCCTCCTGCCATGATTTCCACGGGCCGGCGGTAACGAACCTCCTGCCCTATGACGGCAAAGACCAGTTGTGCATAAATTGCCACACCCTCGATTCACTGCGGGGATATTAGATTAGATAACTGGAAAGGTGACTAGCAACAAAAATGCCGGATTTCCAAAGGCAACCAGAATCGGCGGCACAAAAACCCTTTCTTAACCGGGAAATTGCTCTCTGGAAAGCGGCGCTGATCGTAGCTGCAGCCCTGGTTGTGGTCATTGCCAGTATGACGGCTATCGGACAGCGTTACTTCTGGCGGCCTTCCCTGGCCACGCCCCAGGAGCGAGGCCTGGCCTATTACCAGGCCCTGGTAGAGAAGGAACCCAGCCCGGAAAATTGGGTCAACCTGGGATGGCATTTTTATCAAAGCGGCGATTATACACAGGCCCTGGAATGTTATGATCAGGCCCTATCCCTTGATCCCGATCATTTCGCCGCCCTGCTTAACACCGGTTTGACGTATCTGCAGTTGCGCCATTATGACAGTGCCCGCGAGTACCTGGAAAAAGGGGTCCAGATCGAGAGTGCTTCCTGGGAAGCTCATCTCTATCTTGGATTGGCCTATATCGGTCAGGAAAAATGGGACGCTGCGGCCGCAGCGTTGAGCCGTTCGCTGGAGCTAAACCGGCATGTTGCCGATACCCACTATTACCTGGGCTACGTTGCAGAGCAGCAGGGTGATCTTGATAACGCCCTGGAAAGTTACCGGGAAGCTTTACGCTATAATCCTGATTCTGCTGAAGCTCAAGAAGGCCTGGCCCGGCTGGAAGGAGCGGAGTAGGAGATGGGGAAAATGGACCGGCTAATTGCTTTGCGTGATCATATCCATGCCTTCGGCCTGCGCCGGGTAAAAATATCTTCCTTGCTGCTGGTTCTGTTACTGGTGATATTGTTAACGGTACTGATCTTCCTGTTCTTTTTCTTGCAAGGCCGTTCACCGGGTGTCATCCTTTTGCCCGATTTCCATCCTAATTTGCCTGAATATGCTTACTCATTTTTTGGGCAGGGGGACAAACTGCTGAGCAAGCCAATGGATCTGGCGCTATCCGGTAACCGCGTTTATGTTACTGACACGATGAACCAGTGTGTCAAGGTATTCGCTCACAACGGCGATTACCTGTTTGAATTCGGTTCCCGCGGACCGGAAGAAGGCCAGTTTGAATACCCTTATGGCCTAGCCGTATCTGATCAAGGCGAGATTTTTGTTGCTGATAGCCATACTGGCAAGATCAGCGTGTTTAACGACCAGGGTTCTTTCTTGCGTTACTTCGGCCATGAAGCCGAAGCCCTGACTCAGCCGGCGGAAATGCTGTTTCACCGGGGAAAGCTCTATGTGGCCAATCTTGATCCGGCCAGTGTCCTGGTTTTTGATGCCGCCTCCGGTGAGCACCTGTCTACGATTGGCCGGCCGGGCAGCGGGGAAGGTGAATTGTCCTACCCCAATGCTCTAACCCTGGGCGAAGACGGCAATCTTTATGTCAGCGATACGGGCAATAACCGGATCCAGGTTTTTTCCACTGATGGGAATTATCTAAAAGTGTTTACCGATGATATTGACAACCCGCGGGGCCTGGCCTTTGACAGCTTTGGCCGGTTGCTCGTTGCCAGTAAATTAATGAACGAAATCGTGGTCCTTGATCGACACGGGAATGTTGTGGATCGTCTGGGGAGCAATCATTTGAACCTGCCCAATGGCCTGGCCCTGGATGGCAAAGGAGGTGTATTTGTTACCGATCTCATCTCCGTGGTTGTGTTCAAATAGATAAATAAGGAAGGAGGTTAATTAAACATGAAAAAAGCAATGATTGTACTCACGCTGTCAGTAGTAATGGTGATGCTGTTGAGTGCGCCTGCAGCGGCACTGCACAAGCAGGATACCGACAACCGCTACTGCATCCGCTGCCATTCCACCCACGCCGGGATGACTACCGGTTTATTTCAACGTAACGTCGGATCTCCGACCGGGCCGGTTACAACCGTTCCGGATAAACCCGGTGGAGTATCAAATAATCCGGCCCTGGCTGTAAGCACCCTCTGCTTCGCCTGCCATGACGGGACCAGTGGCAGGGACGTCATCGGGGGGAACGCGAGTGTGATGCTCCGCGCCGGTGTCTTTGATCTGAACAGTTGGCCCGAGGATTCCAATACAAACTTTACCGCCCATACCGTGGCCTATGATGGCTCGGTAAAGGATATCAGTGAAGCTCCCGGCAACAAGTCTGATGCGGAAGGAACCTTAACCTGCGCCTCCTGCCATAACCCGCATGGCAACTATGACAACCAGCGGGCTTACCTGCAGGTCAACCCCAATGAAGCGGTGAAAGGGCATTTTGACAAAAATGCTGATTGGGCAGCTTTGCTGGCTGAAAGCGATGCGGTCGAAGTAACCCTGACCCGGGTGGCCGGCACCGACGAGTTCGTGGTAGCGAATGCAGGTGACGCGCCCTGGCTGCGCATGCAGGTCGAACGCCAAGGCAATTATGCCAAGTACCCCGTAGCGGTGCAAATTGACGGGCAGTGGGTCTTCAACCGTAAACCTTCTGATCCGCGGCAAGCTAATTTTTCCGTGAACCCGCACACGGGTGCGGTCAAATTTGACGTTGCGGGCGGAACCGCTGCTCCTGCCGGCGATACCTTGACCGCCAAGGTTTTCAAACCGATCATTGTCCAGGTTGACGGCACCTTTACCGGTACCATCTATGAAGCGGATGGTGCAGAAAAAACCTTAACCGTGAACAAATACACCGCCTCCATCAATGATTGGTGCGCCGCCTGCCACGGCAACTACTATATCACCAACCGGGCGAACCAGCCCTATGTAGTCGATGGTATTACTTACCACGGCCACAACGTAACCCGGAGCTGGAGCGAAAGCTATGCTACTCCGTTCTCCAGTAACGGTAACAGCAACTGCCTGAGCTGCCATTATGCCCATGGCACCCGTGAAGATATCATGATTGACAGCACCAAGACCTTGATGGCCGGTACCACAATAGCCGATTCCAAGCCGGCCAACAAGCGTTATTTCGGCGGTTCCGTTTGCGCCCGCTGCCACTACAATAGTCACGGGGAAACCTTTATGTATGACAACGAGAGAAGGCCTGAAGAATTCCAGTGGCAGTAAGCGTAGCCAGGATTACCCCTGGAAAGGGGGAAATATATGATACAGATAATTAAGCGTTCTAACATATTTGTTTTCTTTGTCCTGCTGCTGGTTGTCTGCCTGCTCTCCGCCTCCCTGGCAGCAGCCCAGGAAGAGGGCGGCGGTTCCGGCGATAATCCCGGCGGGGAAGGGACGGAAGAAAACTCCGATAATGGCCCGGGTGAAGAAGGCACACCGGGGAATAACCCCGGTGAAAATCCGGGCGAAGATCGGGATAAAGAGTCAGGTCATTTGGAGGATGAAGAACGCTCCGGCGGTGATGCTTCTCCTCCCGGGATCGAGGATGCTGATCCGGCAGAGCCCAATTTAGAGCTTAACACTCTGGAAGATAATGAAGGATACTATTTTCCCTGCGACAGCTCTAAATCCGGGTTTGTCTATGACGACTCTGATCCATTCCAGTTGGGCTGCGCCGATTGCCACGCCTTCCACCAGGGTGTCTCCGAGCATCTGCTCAAACCCTGAATTGAGATCGTGACCCGCCTGTTGTTCCAGCAGGCGGGTCCTTGTTTATTTTGGCCGCTGTGTTATATTACTTATAGAATAATTCAGGAGCTGTCGTATGGAAAATTATTACCCGCTATTTATAAATTTACGCGGCAAAAAATGCGTGGTCATCGGGGGCGGTGAAGCGGCTGCCGACAGAATCAGCGAGCTGCTGCAATGCCGCGCCACGGTCGCCGTGGTCAGTCCCAGGGCGGTTTCCCGGATCAGCGCATGGGCGGGGCTTGGCTGGATTACCTGGCTAAAAGAGCGCTATCATGAGCACCACCTGGAAGGCGCCTTTCTGGTTATCTGTACTGTCAGACAGGCCGAACTAAATCAACAGGTCTATCGGGACTGCCATACCCGCAATATTTTGCTCAACGCCACCGGCGCTCCTGAAGCGGGCTGTTTTATCTTTCCCACTGTGGTTAGCCGGGGGCCGCTGACCATTGCCATTTCGACAGAAGGCAAATGTCCCGCCTTTGCCCACCAGCTAAAGCGAGATCTGGAAGAACAGTTTACTGAAACCCACGGCGCTTTTCTCTCCTACCTGGGAGGGTTGAGAGATTATATTTGGGAAGAACTGCCCGACGAGACCCGGCGCAGCGCGCTGATGGAAGAGCTGGCCAGCCCGGAATTCTTTAAGCTTTATCGAAATTTGCCCCTGGAGGCGCTGGAATCAAGAATTGCCGCGATGATCGCCCGAATAAAGAAGGACACTGGCGCATGAAATCCGGCTTTAAACCGGATTTATTCATCCTCCCCTGCAGTATATTGTTGAAACAGCGCCAAAATCTCCGGGTTTAACCGCATAAACTGGAAGAGTAGTTTTATTTTTTGCACCGCATTTGTGCTGAGGTGGTGCTCTATCATCTCGGTATCTTTCAAAATTAACTCTTCATCCACCCCGATGATGCGCAGGAAATTTTCAATAACCATGTGCCGCTCCAACAGAAAGCTTCCCATGGTTTTACCTTTTTCCGTTAACTGAATTAAACCATATTTTTGATAATCTAAAAGTCCCGCAGCGGCCAGCTTCTGGACGATTTTGGTTACCGAGGGAGCCTGCACATGAAGGTGATCAGCCAGTTGTTGGACGCGGACATATCCTTCGTTTTTACTAAGGCGATAAATCATCTCCAGGTAATCCTCCATACTGGCAGTCATCTGTCTTTGTTCTTCTTTTTGCAACTGGTAACCTCTGAAGGTGTGAAATTCCCGGTTTTTTTTCACCTATACCACCTTGTTATGCTTAAAGTATTAAACTGCTGTTGCTTTTTGGGTAAAAACTAGTTGTTAAACCTGTAACACATTTAAGGTTACAGACATACATTAGCCAGAAGAAAGAAACTTTCCCTAGTCTAAAACTTATGAAGTATCTGGCGAAAATAGACGCAAAAGGGCTGGTAAAAATGCATGAACTGCTGATTTCTCTTAACCGCCTTGCCCCGGGCTCAATGGCAAAAGTAGTACAGTTAAGTGCGGAGGGCCCAACCCGCAGGCGTCTTTTGGATCTGGGGCTCGTCGCCGGGACCCTGGTTGAGTCGCTGCGCAAGAGCCCTTCCGGCGATCCCACTGCTTACCAGATTCGCGGGGCGGTAATTGCCTTGCGCTCTGAAGAGGCGGCCAAAATTTTGGTGGAGCCGGCTTATTAAATTTGAAGGGATCTTAGATGGATTTTACCGTAAATTCCACGGAAAGCGGCGCACCTAATAAAGATCTGCTGCAGCCGGAACTCTTCCCCGGTGAACTGGTGGTGGCGCTGGCCGGCAATCCCAATACCGGGAAAAGTACCATCTTTAATGCCTTGACCGGTTTGAGGCAGCATACCGGAAACTGGCCAGGCAAAACTGTTTCCGGCGCCAGGGGCAGGTATATGCATCGCCAAAAGAACTTTTTACTGGTCGACCTGCCAGGGACTTATTCCCTGCTGGCCAACTCTGCAGAAGAAGAGATAGCCCGCGATTTCATCTGTTTTTCCCGCCCGGCGGTTACCGTTGTGGTAACCGATGCCACCTGTCTCGAGCGCAACCTTAACCTGGTGCTGCAGGTACTGGAGATTACAGGCCAGGTTGTGGTCTGCGTCAATTTAATGGATGAAGCACGCCGGAAAAAGATTCATCTTGATTTACCGGCGCTCTCTCAATTACTGGGGGTACCGGTGGTAGGCACTAATGCCCGGGACGGCCAGGGGTTAAGCGAGTTAAAGGAAGCTGTTTACCGGGTCGCCTTCAATCTGGAAAGTTTACATCCGGCCCGGGTAAAATATGGCCCCGGGCTGGAGCAGGCTGCTGCTGAGCTGGCAGCGGGCTTTGGGGCCTCCTTAAAAGAACAGGTAAACCAGCGCTGGCTGGCCCTGCGGCTGCTGGAAGGAGACAGCACTATCCTGAGTTCTTTACAGCGCCACCTGGGGTTGCCCCATCCCCAAATAGAAGCTTTGCTTGAACTTTCGTCAAAAGTTCGTCAAAAGGGCGGCTCCACCTTTCAGGACGCGGTGGTCTCCGCCCTGGTCGACCGGGCTGAAAAAATTGCCTCCCGTGTGGTCCGCTTGGAAAATATGGAGCAAAACCGGCTGGATCGCAAGATTGATAACGTGGTTACCTCAAGGAAATGGGGTTTTCCGATCATGCTGGCCTTGCTCGGCCTGGTCTTTTGGATTACCATTAGCGGGGCCAACTATCCATCGGAACTGCTATCCGCGGCTTTCCACTTTAGCGAAGAGAAGCTGACAGCACTTTTTGTGCGGGCCGGCTCTCCGGATTGGTTGCATGGCGCCTTGGTATCTGGCCTTTATAAGACGCTGACCTGGGTTATTGCCGTAATGCTGCCGCCCATGGCCATTTTCTTTCCGCTGTTTACGCTGCTGGAAGACCTCGGTTATCTGCCCCGGGTAGCCTTCAACCTCGATAATTCGTTTAAAAAAGCGAGAGCCCATGGCAAACAGGCTCTGACCATGTGCATGGGCTTCGGCTGTAACGCGGCCGGGGTGATTAGCTGCCGCATCATTGATTCGCCCAGAGAAAGACTTATCGCCACCATAACCAATAATTTTGTGCCTTGTAACGGCCGCTTCCCCCTGCTCATTGCCCTCTCTACTATCTTTATCGGTAAAGCAGCCGGAGCTCTGGCCTCACTGGCGGCGGCCGGGGCGTTGCTGGGCAGCATTATGATTAGCTTTTTCATTACCCTCCTGGTCTCCAGGGTCCTCTCGGCCACCGCACTAAAAGGCCTGCCCTCCTCCTTTACGCTGGAGCTGCCCCCTTACCGCATGCCCCGGGTCGGGCGGGTGCTCATGCGTTCGATTATGGATCGGACGCTTTTTGTTTTGGGGAGAGCTGTTACTGTGGCTGCTCCCGCAGGCCTGGTAATCTGGTTTATGGCTAACGTAACAGTTGACGGGGCCAGCCTTCTCAAGCACGGGGCGGCGTTTTTAGAACCCCTGGCCCGGTTGATGGGTCTGGATGGGTTTATTCTCATGGCCTTTATTCTTGGTTTTCCGGCCAATGAGCTGGTTATCCCTATTCTGATCATGAGCTACCTTTCTACCGGATCTATGCTCGAGCTGGAATCGCTGGAAGATTTGCGGCAACTTTTCCTGGCCAACGGCTGGACCTGGCTGACCGCAGTCTGCACCATGCTATTTGCCCTTAACCATTTTCCCTGCGGTACCACACTGCTTACCATTCGCCAGGAGACAAATAGCTTTAAAATGACCTTCCTCTCGTTTCTGGTGCCCACATTGACCGGCATCATTATATGCATTATTATCGCCGGGACAGCGCGGCTGTTGGGCCTGGCCTGAGATTTCAAGTTGGAATATTTGTCTAAAATAATCGCTTATGATATATTTTAATTTGATTGTAGAAGATCCTTTTCTCGCCCAGTTCCTCCCGTATCTTCCCTTTTCCAGCAGAGGGAAACTCCGGGAAAGCCTGATCAAACGAATCCTGGTTAACCGGGCGGCACGCTTTCAATACCAGGTTATGGGGCACAGACAATGGATATAGTTACAGATCTACTAGTACTGATGCTTATTGCTCTGGGCGGATGGGTCTTGTTTTCGATGTTGCACCTTCCCACACCGTCATTGCTGGGGCCCATGGTGCTCGCGGGCTCATTAAGATTTCTTGGCTTTCCCGTACCATTCTCGCCAGCTTTTTTAACGCCGCTAATACAGATAGTTCTGGGGTACGGGATCGGTGCCCGCATCGACCGCCATAACATTAAGGAATTAAGAACCATTGTCCTGCCGGCGCTGGTAGTCATAGCCTGGGTGATTAGCCTGGTCGGAACACTGGGCATCGTTTTAACCAGGGGAGCAGGGCTTGATCCTTACACGGCTATTCTTTCTTCCTGCACGGGCGGGCTGCCCGAAATGGCGGTATTATCAGCGGCGACAGAGGCAAACATCTCCATAGTAGTAATTATGCAATCTTTACGTCTCCTGGCCACCATAGTGCTCTTCCCGGTTATTTTTGAGAAAGTAGTCATGAAAAAAAATGCCTTGGCTGTTGAAACAGGCACAACGGGGAAAAATAAAGCCGCCTTAGCCACACTTGGGCTGGCCTGGTCCAGGCTTAAACAAAGCATTACTGCTTTTAATATAACAAAGATGCTCCAGTTTTACTGCCGGCCGTCAACATTATTGCCTGTGGCACGAAAGTTAGCGCCCCTTGCCGCTGCTTCCCTGGGGGGTTTTATTTTCTCCAGGCTGGGAATCCCCGCCGGCTTCATGGTGGGCTCGATGTTCGTTACCATACTGCTTTCTGTCCTGGGGATAGGCGTTATAGCACCGTCATCAGTCGTATACGGACTAATCGTGGCCGGTGTCGGTATCACTGTCTCGGACAATATTACCAGGGAGACATTTAAACCCCTGGCTTCCTCCGGGCTGTTACTGTATATTGTTTTATCCACCCTCCTGATCCTGGCCAGTTCAATTTTAGTCGCTTACTTAATTTCAAGGATTTTTAAGTGGAGTTTTGCTACCGGGTTTTTGGCCGCAGCCCCGGGAGGCTTTACCACCATTACCACGCTGGCCATCGCTTATAAACAGGAGCCGTTTAAAGTTTCCATGACTCACCTTTGCCGCCTGATGGTGATAGAGGCTGTGATTCCGCTTCTCCTCATGTATTCCTGGTAGAAAATCAGGCGGAGGTTGTACTTTATGCTGTTATAAATTAGCGCAGAGAAAGGGGGTAATTCCACATCAAACAGGCCTGGGAAAAATTTAAAATCCCTAATCACGACGGGTTGCGCCTATCCGCCCTTCTTTGTCAGGCACCCGGCCCAAAGAGCGGTTCTTTGCGGCAAAGGGGCCCGCTTGTTGTGGTCTGCCACGGTTTTACCGGCTCCAAGGAAGGAGGCGGCCGGGCCCTGGAAATGGGGGAAGCCCTGGCGGCCCGGGGCTATTGCTGCCTGCTGTTTGATTTTGCCGGATGCGGTGAGAGCGAAGGCCGCTGGGAAGAGATCAGCCTCTCCGGCCATGTCAGGGATCTGGCCGCAGTAGTGCAGTGGTGCCGGGAATCAGGCTTTAATCCCATCATCTTAAACGGCCGCAGCTTCGGCGGAACCACAGCCCTTTGCTGTGCTTCGTCTGACCGCACTGTGGCGGGAGTGTGCACCTGGGCTGCCCCGGCCCGCCTGGCAGAGTTATTCAGCAAGTTTGCCGGCGGGAAAGTAAAAGGGCCGGCCGGAGAACTGGTGCGGCTGGCCGTGCCAGAAGGGACCTTATATTTGCGCAAAAGCTTCTTTTACGATCTGGAAAAGTATGATCTGCGGTCCTGCGCCGCCCGCATTGCCCCGCGCCCGCTGCTGGTACTGCACGGCACGGCCGATGAAGTGGTCCCTCCCGGAGAGGCCCGTTTGCTCGCCGGCGCTGCCGCTGAACCGAAAGAATTAATCATGGTTGAAGAGGCGGACCACCAGTTTTCAGCGCACCAGGAGGTGGTATGGCGCAGCTTTTTTAACTGGCTTGACCGCTATTTTGCTTTTCGGCATTAAAAAGCTGCCCTTTTAGGCCAGCTAAAAAGAATGGCTGGGGCGGTAGGATTCGAACCTACGCATGCGGGATCCAAAGTCCCGTGCCTTACCGCTTGGCGACACCCCAGCATAATTCTCAGATGGGGTGAGTGATGGGATTCGAACCCACGACCTCCAGGGCCACAACCTGGCGCTCTAACCGGCTGAGCTACACCCACCGCGTCTTTCAAACTTGCGAAGTATATTTTAGCACGCCCTCGCCTAAAAGTCAATGATGCCGTGATGAAAAAAAAGAAACCGCTCTACCATCATAAGATCGTGTCAAGGCACTGTAGGTATTTAGAAACCCCGCATTCAGATTAAACAACACTTTTTTCATTTAACTGCTTCAAAACCATTCGGGTGAAGTTACTGCCACTACGAAACAGGGGAACGTTATTGAGATACTCTAAG
>JAKPEE010000092.1 GCA_029552125.1 Bacillota bacterium
TAACAGGACTACAATTACTATCTGGCGAATCTTAAACATGGATGAGACCTCTTCTCCTTTCTTGGGAGTTCGGCTGAGTCACCGATAGAGGTCTCATTCTCTATTCAACCCCTATTCACCTACTAAAAATGTACACAACCATTAAATATATTTCCGTTGGCCCTTATGTAACCGGGAAACACTTTATTAACGAAGGTGAAAATACCGGATTATATCACCTCTTATCACCCGGTGAACGAACGGCGATAAAAGTAGCTTTTAATATACCGCCGGATTGTTCAGAACAAATTACCGGTATCATCAGCATTAAAGCTTTTCCGGCGGAGCTATAGCTCCCTGGCCAGTGGAACCGTAGTTATGCCGGGTATTAAATTATGAGCATTTAAATTTGCCGGTTGCTTAACCGGCACTGTTTTAAGATATTGAGTCTGGCTCCCCCTGCTCTAAATCTGCTTCCAGTAATAACTTCACGCACTCTTCCCGGGTACTTCTTAGGGGCGATTATATCATTACACTTTAGTATTATCCAAGACTATTCATTGTTACACCGCCTTTTCAACCCCATGAGTGATGTGCTTCAAATAATTTTTCATTACTCTGAAATAGGATGAGTTGAATAAACTCCCCAATATCAAGGACAAAGGAGATTGGATAATGAAAAAAGTCGGGATCATTGTCATTGTGGCCTTGCTGGCAATTTCGGGGATTATGGCAGCGATGGCGTATTCAAATGCAACAGTATGGAGTCAAGCTGACATGACCATAATTAACTCAAATGATGCACTGGTTGGTTTGTATCCCTGGGCAGACCGTGTTGGCACTAAAGACAAAACAGTATACATAGATGAAACTGACGGCAGGCTGTACCTTAATTTTGCTGCAGGTTTAGGTGATCAAGCCGGCCAGGGAACTAAAGGTTTCCAACCAGGTAGCGAATACCGGTGGGGGACAGTGTTTAGAGTTTACAACAGGTCAAATGACAATGTTGAAATTACTATTGAAAATGATGGGTTGAAGTACATATATGTTGCTGAAGTTGGCTATATTGATCATCCTCCAACCAGCAAGTTTGTATTTGTGCATAATGGTGTGAACACAGGCAACAGGCTTCCTATCGCTCCTGGAAGCCATCGCGCCATTTCCATTAAATTTGATGTACCTGCTGATGCACCGCTTGAAGCAATTAGCGGCAACTTAATTGTCAAGTCTTGGGCAGTAGAGTAAATAAATAGTTGTGCTTTAAGTATAAAAATGCCCGGGTGAAATAATTTCACCCGGATTACTATTTCTGATCTTCCTTGCGCCTACCTGGTCTAGATCGATGCGGCAGCAGTGACAGCACCTCCCGGGAGTCGATTGCTGGCGAAGGGTGGCAGCTAATAATTAGGAAATGCACTGGCAGTAGAAACAAACTCCGATCCCCCTTTTAAAGAGGGGGGAAAGAGAGGTAGATGAAATGAGAAGGGCAATGGGCAGGGCCTTGCTGGTTCTCCTGGCAGCCTGGCTGGCGGTGATTGGCACGGTGACGGTCCTGGCGGCAGGGCCCGGGGTCGATTCCGACCCGTACCTTTTTTCGGTAATTAAGACCGATACCAGCCAAAATAATACGGTTTGCGTGGCAGGCAACAAGATGTCCTTTGTTTTCGGGAGCGGTATCGGGGGACAGCAGTTCGGGTTTCAGCCTCACAGCACCTACTATTACCACGACCTGGTGCGGGTGCAGAACAATGTTTCCGAAACCATCCATGTCTGGTACACCCTCGACGGGGGCATGGCTGAGCTTTACGATGCGGGCATCCTGCAGCTTTGCGCGGCGAATCCACCAGAAAAAATATGGTTACAGCATGAAGAGATTCTCCTTGAAAGCGGTCAAAGGAGCGGGGCCATCAGCTTCTGCTTTCATATCCCCCCGCAGCAAAGGCTGATGAACTTCGGCGGCCATATTATTTTCCATGCCAGGGTGGGAGAACCGGAGCCGCTCCCGCCCACCGGAAGCGGCCAGGCCATCACGACCTTGGCCGGATTAATTCTTTTTGCTGCAGGGCTGTGGCTAATCAGGGGTTTGCGGATCAGCTTCATTTAATTTAAAAAGCAGCCATTGCAAGTTATAAAGGCAAAATTACCGGATTGCTTGAGGTTGCAATGACAGGGCATTTACAAGGCGCAGGACTTTTTAATTCCGAGAGAAGCGCGGTAATTTTACCGGAATCATAATTCACTACGCAGCGCCTCCTCCAGGTAACGTTGTCGAAAAGGTAAAAAATCCAGGTGTTTCCTGATCATTAGCGATTCAAAGTCGGCCCGCCTGTACGTATATGGCAATATCAATATCCCGAAAATTGTGCTTACCCGTAAAGGACCCATGCAAATATGCAAAAAGAATATGTGGGACAGCCCCTTAGGGTAGGGGGTAACCCTCTTTTCTGCAGGCAGCCTGGGCAGTAACTCTTTAAATACTGAATACTTAATACTTAATACTGGATACTGAATACTGCATACTGCTTTTACCATCAATTGCGGCGGTGGACCCGGAAGCCGTGTTCTTTTAGGGCGGCCAGGGCTGCCTCCTGTTGCTCGCGGTGGCGGAAGCCGAGGCGGATGCTGCCTCCTTCCAGCTCCCGCACATGCAAGATCTCGATGGAAGCGATATTGATGCCCGCTTCTCCCAGCAGGCCGGCCAGGCGGCCGATTACCCCCGGTGTGTCAGGGACCAGTGCCACCACCTCAAACAGCTCTGGCAGAATCCCGCGACCGCGGTGCGGCACCGTGCGGCGGAAATCCCTGGCCTCGTTGAAAAACTGTTCCAGGGCCGCACCATCTGCCTGCCGCAAAAGCCCCTTCATTTCTGCTATAACCTCTTCCAGGGAAGCTACGGCTTCCATCAGGTGATGGCGGTTGCTGATGCAGATGTCACGCCAGATTTTGGGGTTGCCCAGGGCCACCCGCGTGGTATCGCGGAAACCGCCCGCAGCCAGGGTCTTGATCATTTCCGTCTCTCCCATCCGGGAAGCGCAGACCACCAGGGCCACGGCCATAAGATGGGGCAGATGGCTTATGGATGCGACCAGGCGATCGTGGATCTCCGCATCCAGCAGCAGCGGCTGGGCTCCGGCAGCCTCCAGCAGTGCGAACAGCCTCTCCACCACCTCTTTGGGCACATCTCTTCCCGGGGTAAGCACGTAGATGGCGTTCTCTAAAAGCGCCGGATCAGCTCCACGCATACCGCTTTCCTCCGATCCGGCCATGGGGTGCCCCCCAATAAAATAGGTTCCCGGCGGGAGCAGCAGCGCCACCTGGCGCATGACCCCGCTCTTAGTGCTGCCCGCGTCGGTGACCACCGCTCCCTGCTCCAGCGCCGGCGCAATTTCCCCCACCAGGCCGGCGATACTTAACACCGGCACCGCCAGGATCACCAGTTCAGCGCCCTGCACCGCTTCCCGCGCAGAAGAAGCGGCCCGGTCCACCGCGCCGCACTCCACGGCCAGATTTAGCGACTGATTATCCCGGTCAAAACCGGTGATCCCCCCGGCAAGGCGGCGCTCCCGCAGCCTGATACCCAGGCTGCCGCCGATAAGGCCGCAGCCGATAAGAGCCACCCGGCGGTAAGAGCCGATACGGTTAAAGCTCCCTGCCGACACAGGCAGCCACCCCTTTCAACTCCTGCATCAGCGTTGCAAACTGCTCCGGGTTAAGGGACTGCGGCCCGTCGGAGAGGGCTTCCTGGGGATGGGGATGGACCTCGATAAGCAGCCCATCCGCCCCCGCGGCCACGGCCGCCCGGCTCATGGCCGGTACCAGGCTTGATTTGCCGGTGCCGTGACTGGGATCCACGATTACCGGCAGGTGGCTGAGCTGCTTCACCAAGGGCACCGC
>JAKPEE010000122.1 GCA_029552125.1 Bacillota bacterium
TAACAGGACTACAATTACTATCTGGCGAATCTTAAACATGGATGAGACCTCTTCTCCTTTCTTGGGAGTTCGGCTGAGTCACCGATAGAGGTCTCATTCTCTATTCAACCCCTATTCACCTACTAAAAATGTACACAACCGATTGTCCGATCGTGTCGGTCCGGAGTGACGAAGTTGTGGCACCCATTCACCCCGGCTTCGCCACCCGGCCTGCCTCCCGCCCCTTTACTGGAGACCCGGCGGCCCAAAAGACAACTCCGTTGCCGCCGGCGCCGCCTTCAGCCAGCCGCTTGCAGGCCGGGGCCGGGTTGGACAGGTTATGGTGAAAAATAAAAATCCTTGCATGAAAAAAAGGGGTCGTCCCCAAAAGTCAGTTAGGACGGCCCCTTATGTTTGTTCTTTGAAATAGGTTGATAGTGCCGGCAAAGGGGCTGCCCTTTCGGGACAGCCCCTTTTTTCGCATCAGTGCTGCGGGCTGAACTTGCTGAGCGCTGCCTGCAATGCCTAGAGTGTTAAAACAGGAACGCTAAGCATGATGATCGTGGCATACACAAATCCGGCAATGGCCAGAATAATGATCATGATTTTCGTCCGTATTTGTTCAAAAGACGCTGCAATGCCCAGTAAGAACAATACAACCGCATAAATCACAGTGGTAAGTCCCAATTTGTCCCCCAGCGAATTGTCCCTTTGGCCATCTTCTATGGTGGCATACCCTTCTTCGTAGATGGCATTGGCCTCTTCATAATAACTTTCGATGAACCCTTCCTTCTCAAAAGGCGAAGCGAACTCCGGCTGGGCATCTGCCCATTCGATTGCGGCCGCTAATTCTTCGGTTACATTGTCGACAAAAATTTGTTCGAGCTTCCACTCCAGTTTTTCAATTTCCTCAACATTGTTGTTTTGTTCAGCAAATTCAAGTTCAATGCGCAAATCACAGATTTTGTTCCAAATATCCATGTCCTGTGCGATATACTGGGCTGCCTCATTATAGAGTGAATTGGCCTCACCAACAAGGGCAATCCCCTTGGTATATTTTGTGGCTTGATTACCGCCATAAAGCGAAGCCTGCCACGATGCCCAGGCTGTGAGCACAGCGGTGATCCCTAATAATATGGCAACAAATAGTTCCAGGTTTTTTAATAGATTTTGCTTGTTTTCCATAAAACGCTCCTCCTCAACTGGCGAAAATATTCCTGAGCATGATCACTCTGTTTTCAGGTGCTGCTTTGGACGCATCGCCATGCTCAAATACTGCTAACTCCAATTTTTGAGGACTTTACCTTCATTGTCATTAAATTAACCTAATAGCATTATGATTAGATCAACAAGAACACCGATTCCGCCAATCCCCAAGGTAATCAGCCAGAGTATACCTGTGCCGGTTTTCCCCACATAAAAACGATGCGCACCGAGGAACCCAAGGAAAAAGCAGAGTAAAAAAGCCGGTAACAATTTCTTTTCAGATACTTCAGGCATCATTAAAACCCCCTTAAAATTAATTATTGTGTTTTTCGGCACTTGCTGAAAAATAACAGGCTCGAAAAAAAATGGCTGTTAACCAGGCAAGCCCGTGAAAACCGTACCTTTTTATTAACACTATTTTTTAAATGCACATTACCTGAAAGTATGAGGCAGCCTGGCTTCCCCGGGGCAAGCTCTATTACCCGAATCCTAAAAAAATTTGGCCATCATACCCTAATTTTGAACCTGGTATCCTGCCTGGATGTCTTTTGTGCGGCTGGGCAAAAAAGTTGGCAGGCGAGCCTCGTGAATATTGTTGTCCGGCCACCTGGAGTAATCGCCTTCAAACGATCAATAGCGAAAAATCATTTTAATTTAAGGGGGAAAAAATCAATTCCCCCTTATTCTTCTACCTCTTCTCCTTCTTCTACTTCTCCTTCAAGAATATCTTGCTTTTCCTGTTCTATTTCGGCTTTAGCTTCTTCCAGCCTGGCCTTGATGGCGTCGATGATCTCCGCCGGATCGTAGCGATCGGAGAACTGTTCCACTACCTCTTCAGAACTGATTTCATTGGCTATGATCTGTTCAAGTGCTTCATTAAACTCTGGATCATCGGCCAGATCATTGCCCCCGCTATCACCTGAACAACCGGCTACAGCAAAGAACAAAACCAGCGCCGTCAGCAGAGCCATCCAGTAATGCCCTCTCATAAACAATTCCTCCTCCGAAATTGATGTAATGTAATCTGGCGCTATCATCATAAACTTAAGATTTAAAGATCACATCACCCGAAATGGTGAGCCCGATCAAAAAAAATGCTTCTAAGTAAAAGGGGTCATTATTTTCATGTGGCCTTACATATAGTTATAAAGGTATTTTGTCCGCCATCAGGCTTAGGAAGAATAAAGGGATGAATAAAATATGCCCCCATTGCTAAAGAGGCAATCTGTCCAAGAACCGCTGCTTTTAATCGCCGCCACTACCATGGCCTGGATCATTGTTTTGGTTTTATTTTTTCAAGTCTTGGCCGCCACCCTGGCCTGGGCGGCGATCCGCCTGGGGTGGGACGGCTTAACCCTTCCACCCGGTATGCTCACTGGCGGAAAAACAATGGCTTATGTTTTAGCCGGGGCGGCAGCATTTTCGACTAGCTTATTAATATGGATAAAATACAATCGCCACCGCTATTACCGGCGGGACCGGCGGCAGCCAGCGGACTTCTCCGCCGGTGCTTTTCTCCTGCCCTGGAGCGAGGCTTATCTGGATTTGATCAAGACCCAGGCTCCGGCCGCGCCAGAACCGCCGTTATATCTCATTAAATTTAAGCCTCCCCCCTTAAACCTCCCCGGGCTCATCAGCGGTTCGCCGAAAAAGATCCTTTCTGTGGCCGCTGTTCTCAACCGGAAGCGCCACTTTGGGAAGGCCGCCGGGCTGGCCCGGCTGATTTTGGCTCACCCCGAGGCTATCATCGGCCTGGCGGCAGTTCTAGCCCTGGCCGCCTTTTTTTTCGGCTTTACTGCCCGTACTGACCGGATTTCCCTGGACGGGGACGGATGCATTGTCTTGCTCTACCATAAGCTGGCCGCCCCAAACAGCTCTTCAGGCCAAGAAGACCCCTGGACAGTAAGCGTTGCCGATTTTATCCGGCAGCTTCAATATTTAAAAGAGCAGGGCATTCATTTTATTACCGCAGAAGAGTTGGAGCACCTCGTTGCCGGAAAAGAGAAGGGCCGGGGCTAATATGCCTTAATTACTTTTGACGACGGCCATCAAAGTGTCTATGAACATGCTTTCCCCGTCCTGCAAAAAGAGAAAATTCCTTTTGCCTTGTTTCTGATCACCGGCCATGTGGGCAACCCTGACTACAAGGGGCTGGCCCTATCCTCGTGGGACGAGATTAAAACAATGGCTTCCAGCGGCCTGGCCACAGTAGGTATGCACACCCACAACCTTCACTTTCTCGAGCAAAACGGCAGCGCCCCTTTTTTAAACCCCGACAATATCGATGTCTTTGCCGCGGACTTAAACCTGTCCATGGCGGCCCTGGAAAAAGAGCTGGGTTATAAGCCGGGTTATTTTTCTTACCCGTATGGTTTCGGCATTCCGGAAACAGACGATCTTTTAATGAGTGCGGGCATACGCTTGATCTTTTCCAGCAGGGCAGGAATTGTTCAGCGTGAAGATCCTTCTTTTTTTATCAAGCGCGTAAGCGTCAACAGCAAAACATGGCCTGCCGTCGCCCGCTGGGCAAAGCAGCATTGACTCAAAAAGGCTGCTTTGCCCTTTCCTGCAGGCAAATGAAGCCAGGATGAATCAAGAAGAAAAATGGGCTGTCCGCACGCAAGGGCGGCTCATTTCACTCGTGGCCTCCCCCCGGAAGCACATTTCTTTTATTTGCATTATGCCAATACTTGCAATATACTGTAAAAAAGATGCTCTGGGAAGGAGGGTCGCCAGGTGAACTACCTGACCGTCAAAGAGGCCGGGGCCAAATGGGGATTGGGCCCGCGGATAGTGACCCTCTATTGCGTGGAAGGCAGAATTCCAGGAGCCAGAAAAAGAGGAAACCTCTGGCTAATACCGGCAGATGCCGCCCGGCCTGCCGATAAAAGGCGCAAGCAGGCGCCGCCTCAAAAAACGCTTTCTGCCGATCTTGACGAAGTTATCGCCGCTACCATCATTCCCATGCCAGGCCATCACCCGGACGCGATATTGGATACCATCACCGAAGAAAGGATTTACCTTCTGTATGAGAGCTGGCTGGCCTACCTGCGGGGCGACTTCCCGCGGGTGCAGGCCTGCTTCCGCCAAATCGAGGGAGACGACGCGGCCAGGCTGCGCGCCTGCCCGGCGGCCATTGCCGCGGCCATCAGCATGGGAGACTACCAGGCTTACACGGAAATTGACTCTTACCTGAAAAAATGCGTGGAAGCGCACAAGGGCAGCAGCATAGCCGTTTTCGCAGAGTTGGCGCTGGCCACCGCCGCCGTCAGCATGATTGCGCCGCAGATGGCTCCCGGCTGGCTTCAGGAGGGGGATTTCAGCGCCCTGGCGCCGCTGGCGAGGCCGGACGCCCTCTATTTGCGCGCCAAGTACTTTCACTGCCTGGGCCAGGACGAACTTGCCCTGGCCGTAGCGCAGACCGCGCTGGCCCTTTGCGCGCCGGAACGGGGTATCACCGTTATCGATCTCTATCTCCGTGTCACCTGTGCCGTCGCCTGCTACTATCTCGGGCGCGTGGCCGAGGCCAGGCGCTGGCTGCTGGAGGCTATGCGCCTCGCCCTGCCCCACGGCCTGATCACCCCTTTTGCCGAGCTTATCACCGCCCTCGGCGGCCTGGTGGAGCAATGCCTTGAGCAGGAATTCCCGGACCGTTACAGCGCAGTCATGGAACAGTGGAAGCACACCTGGAAAAACTGGATCGCCTTCCATAACCGGTTCACCAACGATCACATCACGCTCAAGCTCTCCCTGCGCGAATACCATATCGCTTTGCTCGTGGCGCGGCGTGTCCCCTATGCCAAAATCGCGGAGCAGTATGGCATTTCGGTGGGCAGGCTCAAAAACATCGTCCTTGAGGTTTACGAAAAGCTATTCATCTCCGGCCGGGACGAACTGGCCAGGCATGTCTTTTAGCGCCCCAAAAACGTGACTTTTTGAGGGTAAAAAGTCACTACCCGGCGCCTAAAATTGCCCCTATGATCGTAGTAGCATAAGCGATCATGGGGTTTTTTATATCCGCTAGAGAAAAGGGGGTGCACGGTTGAAACCTGAACCAAAGCGGCTCTACAAGGTATTCCGGGCAGGAGGCCGCCGCTTTCCCGTTTACCTTGAATATGACCCGCAGCTTGGCCGGAGCTACCCGGCTTACCCCGACTTTGCGGAGCACCCCGAGTACACCGCCGGGGGACGGCCCTTTGCCACGGCGGTGCAGGAGAGCTGTCCCCATGGCAAGCCCAATGCCCCGGGGGAAGATCCGCCCGGCGACTGCGGCGGCTGCGGCTGGTTCTACCGGGAGCAGGCGCCTTATGACCCCATCGGCGTGTGCATGTGCGACGCGCGGCGTCGCGAAAACAAAGACGGGCCCCCTGAAAAGCCGAAAGGCTCTGCGGGGCCTAGATCGGAGATGAAAAAGGAATGAAAATGGGAAAACCTCTGTTTGTTCTGCTCTGCACGGTTCTCCTGGCGGTGCTGGTAGCCCTCGCCAGCGCCCAAGCTGAGGAAGAGGAATATGAATATAAATTCTGCGGAGATACGCTGATAATAAAAAGCAAGACTAACCTCCTTGATAATGGTTATTTGAGTTGGGGGGGTATGATAGGAGGATTGCAGAGAGTTCAAGTTAGCAATCCCTTCCCTGATGACCGCATTTACGTGACCGTCTCGGGAACCGCAACGAACCACTGTTTATTTTTTGAAGGAAATATCGATATCACCCTGGACAACTTGAGCATGGAAGTAAATGGCGGGCAAATGCCATCAATTTACCTGCGAAATAATTTCAATGGGACCCTGCTTCTAAGAGGTTCGAACAGAATTGTTAACAATAACGAGGCCCCTGCGCTGGGCATGTGGCACGGATCTCATGCGAGTATCAAAAACCTCGTGGAGTCGGAGCCGGCTTCTCTGCTAGCCAAAGGCGGTCCATTCCAGGCGGGCATCAATGTAGGGCGCGAGAGTGATGGCAGCAATCCCGCCATACTGAACATTAAGAGCGGAACCGTCACTGCTATAGCCGGCCCGCGAGGCGAAGGCGGCACCGGCGGCGCGGGCATCGGCGGCGCCGATCAAGAAAGCGGCGGTGTAATCAACATCCACGGTGGTGTTGTGACGGCTATCGGCGTCAAAGGCGCGGGCATCGGCGGCGGCAATCGGTCGGCAAACGGAGGCGAAATCACCATCACCGGCGGTACGGTTATCGCCTACAGCGACATTGAAGGTGCGGGCATCGGCGGCGGCGACGACGACAGCGACGGGGGCCAGATTACTATTACCGGGGGCTTTGTCACTGCTATCAGCGGACGGCTGGCGGCGGGCATCGGCGGCGGAAACAACGGGACCAGCGGGAAGATCACGATTACGGGCGGTACCGTTATCGCCGCCGGTGGTGGGGGCGGCGCGGGCATCGGGGGCGGACATCACGATAACAATGACGGAGGAAACGTCGATGAAATCCTGATTACTGGCGGCGTTATCTTTGCCAGCGGAACGGACGGCGGCCAAGACATCGGCATAGGATCTGGCGGCAATCCAGACAAAGGGCAAATCTCTCTCTCGGTGCAGGTAGACCCAGTCACTGGCTTTCCCGTGGCTGATCCCCCCCCAGATCTTTTTGCGCCATAACAATGTTACCCCTGCTATCCAAAATCCCGGATGGGGTCATAAATATACCCACGTGGGTCCAGTGAGTTATGAGGCTATTTCCGCCTATGGGATCGAACTTTACGAGCTTTTTACCTCCCATTGCGGTGAACCCGAGGAATGGCCCTTCGCTGATCCCGAGAAATGGCCCGAAGTCGAAATTCCAGGAAAGGACCAAAACTGGCTTAAAAACTTGTGGCCGGACCAGATTACTCACTGGAGAGGGGAAACGGAAGACGAAATCGGCGCCCACTTGTGGCTGGAGTCGATTCTTTATTTTGAATTTGAGAACCAGCCGGGTGCCGTATTCACACAATCGCAGATTCGCGGCACCAAAGGGGAAATTTTGCCCTTTGCAGCTACCGGCTTCAGCGCTCCCGAGCATTACGAGTTCAAGACATGGAAAACGTCCGCACAGCAAACACGGAATCCGGGTACAGAACATACGTTCTCGAGCGAACTCTCGCTTTTCCCTGTCTGGGAACCGATCCAATACCAGATTACTTATTACCTGAATGACGGCGAGTTTACCACACCGAATCCCGATAACTATACCGTTGAAACCGAAACGTTCAAGCTGAACAACCCGACCAAAACAGGCTATATCTTTGCCGGCTGGACGGGCACAGGGATTCCGGGTGACGTCCCGGTGACGGAAGTGATCATTGAAAAGGGCTCCGGCGGCCACCGGACTTACACCGCCCACTGGACCCCGATCACCTATAACATCCAGTATGACGCCAACGCCGAGGACGCCACGGGAACCATGGCTCCAACTACACACACCTACGATCTGCCGGCGAAGTTAGCGAAGAACGCGTTTACCCGCACCGGCTACAGCTTCGCCGGCTGGGCCACATCCCCCGACGGCCCTGTGGTCTATGCGGACGAAGCAGAAGTAGAAAACCTGCTTGCGGAACAAGGCGGCACGGTGACCCTCTATGCCCAGTGGACGGTGATTCAATACACGATTACCTATTACCTGAACGGCGGCACGAACAACCCCGCCAACCCCGCGACGTATACGGTGAAGGACGAGGTGACGCTGCTTGACCCGGCGCGGGAGGGCTATATCTTTACCGGCTGGACGGGTACGGGGATTACGGGCGACGACCCGGTGATGGAAGTAACTATAGAGCAGGGTTCCACGGGCGACCGGACTTATACCGCC
>JAKPEE010000126.1 GCA_029552125.1 Bacillota bacterium
GGGTGGTCGAAGGGGTAAAATCGAGATACGATGTATCTCACTTCGGCGGATTCGGGAGGAACGGGAATGGCGACCACCACGATGGTCCACGTCCGGGTGGACGAGACGATCAAGGCCCAGGCGGCGGCCACGCTGGCGGACATGGGGCTGTCGGTGTCGGACGCGGTGCGGATGCTGCTGGTCCGGGTGGCGGCGGAACGGGCGCTGCCGTTCGACGTGCGGGTGCCGAACGCCGAGACGGCGGCGGCCATCCGGGAGCTGGAGGCCGGGCAAGGCGCGCGTCTGGAGAGCATCGACGACCTGCTGGCCGACCTGAATGCGGACGATTGAGCGATCTTCGGCGTTCAAGCGGGACTACCGGCGGGTCAAGGCGACGCCGCAGCACCGCCACGACCTGGACGGCCTGCTGCTGGCGGCGCTGGCGCTGCTGGCCGACGACCAGCCCTTGCCGGAGAGCTTGCGGGATCACGCGCTGAGCGGCATCTGGTCCAGCTACCGGGAATGCCATCTCAAGCCGGATTTGCTGCTGATCTACCGGAAAGCGGACGCCGACACGTTGCGTTTGGCGCGGCTGGGGTCGCACAGCGAGCTGTTCGGCTGATGCCCCCCAAGCGGTGAAGCCGCCAGGAATCACCCCTTCACGGCATCGCCCTTTTCGGCCAGGAGGGCATCGCCGGCCTCTTTCCAGTGCGCCCAACGCTGGGGGTCGTCGGTCTTGGCGGCGGCCAAGAGCAGGCCGAGCAGTTCCCCCCGGCTGCGGTGGGCCAAGTCCGCCAGATCGAACAGCACCCCCTGCTGAATCAAGCGATGGGCGCGGGCTTTCCGTTCCGCCCGCTGGGACTGGCGCTTGCTGGATTGGATCAGCTTGGCCGCCGCCACGCGGGCTTGAGCGGCGCGGTCATTGGCCTGCTCCAGCCGGACCAAGGCCGCCAAAAGCTGGTTGTCCGCCGCCGAGCGGTCCGGCTTCTCGGCCAGCAGCACCAAGAGTTGCTGGTGTTCGGTGCGCGCCTTCAAGCGCTTCAGATACGCCACCCGATCTATCAACCACTCGTCACGGTTCATGCCCATTCCCCCCATTGTTGCGTTCGAGCGCGTCCAGCGAACATCACCGGCATCGCAGGTCCAATTGTACCTCCAAGCCTAGCGCCCCCTTCACGCGGCGGCAACGGCGGCGTAAGCTGAGCGCAGCGGAAACCGGATGCGGCGCAGGACTAGCGACTCCAGAGCGTGGCGACGGAGCCAGCTACTACGGGCAACTACGATTCGGCTTGAGTGGCCACCGAAATCTAAAGCGCACTTAGTGGTTTCAACTCCGCTTCGCTGCGTCGAAACACCGCGTGCGCCCCTGCGGGGGGCAAAAGACAAAACCCCTAATGCACCAGCAACTTAACCGACAGCAGCGAAGCCGCCAACCACCGCGCACGCAGAACGACGACGACACGAACCACGAGCATCGAGACACAATGACATGGCCTCTTACCATTGCAGCGTGAAGGTTGGCGGGAAAGGCAAAGCGAGCGGGCACGCCGCCTACATCACCCGCGAGGGTTCCTACGCCGAGCGAGCGGGCCACGAAGACCTGGAAGCGACCGGATACGGCAATCTACCCGCATGGGCCGAAGGCGAACCCGCTTTGTTCTGGACCGCCGCCGACCGGCACGAACGGGCCAACGGCGCGACCTACCGCGAGATCGAAATCGCCCTGCCGCGCGAGCTGAACCCCGCGCAGCGGCAAGCGCTGGTTTTGGACTTCATCCGGCAAGAGATCGGCGAGCGGCACGCCCACCAATGGGCGATCCACAATCCGGGCGCGGCGCTGGCGGGCGGGGAACAGCCGCACGCCCACCTCATGTACTCGGAGCGGACGGTTGACGGCATCGAGCGCGACCCGGCGCAGTACTTCAAGCGGTACAACGGCCAACATCCCGAACTGGGGGGATGCCGGAAAGACAGCGCCGGGACGGAAGAGCGGCTCTTGGAAACCCGGCAGCGGTGGGCCGAGGTGCAGAACGCCCACCTCCAGCAATACGGCCACGCGGCGCGGGTGGATCACCGGAGCTTGGCGGAGCAAGGCATCGACCGGGCACCGGAACAGCACTTGGGCGGGCGACGGGTGCGGCAACTGGCACCGGAACAGCGCGAGGCCCTACTGGAACGGCGGGAGGCCGAAGACGAGCTGCGACAAAGCCAGCGGGAGCTGGCGCCGCTCGATCTCGCGCAACACCTCCACGAACTGACCGCCGCCGCCCAGCACCGGGAACAAGAAGAACAGGCCGCGCGGATAGCGGAAGCGCGGGCCTATTGCCGGCAAGCCCTGGACGAGTTCCGAACCGAACTGGCGCGACAAGCCGAGCAGGAGCGGGCTTCGGAGGTGGAACGGGAGCGCCTGCAACCGTTAGACGCAGAACGGGAACACCCGCAACGGCCGGAACCGGAACAGGCACCGCTTTTGGAGCCACTCCCCGCCATCGGGTTGGGTTCCGCAGCGTTCGCGGAACGCTTACAAGCCGCCCTCGCCGAGACGCTGGAGCAGCTCCAAGCGCAGCGCGAGCAGTCCCCGGCCCAGGAACCGCCGTCGCAACGGTCGCGGGGGTTCGACATGGAGCCATAGCGGTGGCCCGCCCGCCTTTTCGTCCGTTCGACGGCCTTTCATTGGGCAAAAGGAGACGATGATGGATCAACAGCAGCTACTCGCCACCCTGATCCAACTGTCCGACGAGCAGCAACACCGCATCGCCGAGCTGCTGGACCGGCTCGAAGGGCAGGCGCGGACGCTGACTACCGCCAGCCAGCGGGCCGCCCAAGCGGCGAACGCCCTCGATCACAACGGGCAGAAAACCGCCCTCCACCTACAAGCGGCGGTTCGAGAGAGCGTCGAAACCACACTGCACGACACGCTCACAACCTTGTCCCAACGGGCGGAAGGAGCGTTCCAAGACGCCGGACGGCCCTTGCTCCACACCTTGGCCGAGGTCACGAAATCCGCAGAGGCTATCGAACACCGCCTGCAACGGGCCGTGGAGACCTTCCGATGGAAATGGGGCGCCATCGTCGGCGGCGGGGCGCTGGCCGCCGTGGTGGCCGTCACGCTCGGGGTGTGGCTGGCCGCTTCGACGCTGGTGTCGTGGCGGAGCGCGGAACTGGAGCAGCTCGACGCGGCAATCGCCCAACGCCAGGCGCGGCTCGAAGAGCTGGACCGACGCGGCGGGAAGATCGAACTGACGGATTGCGGCGGGCGGTTGTGCGCCTACGCTTCGACCAATCAGGGAAAAGGCCACAAGGATTGGAAAACACCGTGGACAGGGAAGGACGGGCTGCCGGTAGTGATTCTTAGGGGTTATTGAGGTAAATACATTTTTAATTTTTTACGGTCTATTTTTCTATAATTCCAGTGAATTTTGCTACTCCAATTGGCCCATTTTTATTATAAAACTTCAAAAGCATTTCATGCTCTCCCGCAGTTTTAGTGATATCAAAATTAAAATATACTGTTAAAAAATAATTAGTTGTATATTGTCCAGGGATGTTTGGAGTGTCAAGGTCAGTAGGATGAATATATGTTTCTGATTCAAAATTAGGTTCATCTGTGCTCGGACTAGATATAAATGGCGCTTTGGTATAAAGTTTAATAAATAGTGATCCTGTTTCAGTATTGCTTTGATTATTTATAATAAATTTAATGTCTGTAAATGATTTTTCAATATTATCTCTTTTATCAATTTTGTTGCCAATTTTTATAGGTATTTTTTGGCCAGTTAGAGGTGATCCGTTTAATCCAGTGAGTTTTATTTCGTGGGAATATATTTTTGAAATTTTAAGTTCTTCTTTTAATTCTTTTTTTAATTCTCGTAAAGTTATTTTTTCTTGATTATAGTTCCAATTAATTGCTATGGTAAAAATGCTTGATCCAGTTAATAGAAAAGCTGCTATGCCTCCGATACTCCATTTAATATCGTCAATATACTTATCAATCGACGATAGGTATTTGTCAATTTCTTCGAATTTAATTTTAATGCTGTCGCTCATTATCTCTCCTATCAATTGACGAACAGACTAGGCTGTAAATTCTTAATTTTTCTTATGGGGATGGTACTTGGAAACAATATTGTTGTGATTTCTTGGTTATGATTAATTCAATATATGGTGCCAACGCGAAAGTCTTTGTAGTAAGCAATTCATCTAATTATTATTAATTAGAATAGTAAATTTTGCAGAAGAAACTTTTGATTCTCCATAGTAATATTTTAAAAGAAATTGATGCTCTCCTGAAATTTCTTTGTCGCTAGGCATAAGATTTATTTTAGAAGTCCAATGTACTGAATAATTCCCTCCTGGGATTTCGGATGGATTAATATCTTTAGGATTCACATAAGTTTCAAATTTAAAGTTAGGCTCATCTATGCTTGGATTAGAAAGTATAATAGGATCATTTGCATAGTACTTTAAATACGACTGACCTGTTGCTTTTTTGCCTGTATTCTTTGCTATATATGAAATTTCTAGTTGTTTATTACCATTTTTTTGCACTAGTTTGACTGGTAATTTTTGTCCTTGAAGCGGTAATCCATTTAGACCAACTAATTCAATGTTAGGTGATGGTTCTAATTTTCCAAAGTTCTCCTTTAACTCTCTCATAAATTCTCTTAAATCTGCTTTTTCATTAGAAAAATTTTGTGCTATATTATAGTATGAAGCAGCGATTAATACCAAAAAAAACAGCCCTATTATTAAGACAGTTATTATTAGATTGTTAATGCGTTTATTGATTATAAGAAAGCGATTATCAATTCCAGAAAATTTAATTTGGACATCTTGTTCAGTGTTGTTTTGGTTACACATTATAAGGTTATCCGGTATTTAGTTAGATTGAGTATCTTCAATGTGTTATCTCTACATAGCTGGCCTAAGCTTCTAGTCAGTTACATTAGTATGATGATGTGGTCATTTTTTGGGGTGGCGAGACGCCAGCCGACCGCTGCCCACGCTGCATGTAGTGCAGCAGGTCTTATGCTACACCTTGCAGCAGGGGGTGTGCAGCATGACCACGTTCAGCATCAGCGCAGCAGCCCGCGCGGCAGGGGTGAGCCGGACCACCCTGCAACGCGCCATCAAATCTGGGCGTTTATCGACGACCACCGATGCAGCAGGGGGCCGCTGCATCGACCTGTCCGAACTGCTGCGCGCGTTCGGGCCGCTACAGGCCACGCAGCAGGGTGAAGGTGCTGCGTTGCCACAAGACGCAGCAGGGGGGCGTGCACCCACCAACACCCTACTGGAACTGCTGCAAGCGCAGTTGCGCGACGCGAGAGACCGGGAAGCGCGGTTGCTGGCGATGCTGGAAGCCGAGCAGCAAGCCCGCCGCGAACTGGAACAAAAACTACTTCCAGCCCCACCGAGACCCTCATCCTTTGAAAATGGTCGGCTAGGGGTTTTGCTGGTTTTGTTCGCGCTGGCGCTCGCGATAGCGGTGGCCGTTTTCTTTCACCCCGATTGGCTGCGTTGATTTTTTGCCGCTGCCTCAACCATGCCATTCAACAAATCCTTCTACGGCCGTCCCCGCTTTTGAAACCGCTTCCGGCAAAACGCCACGAAGGCGGCATCGGGACGTTTGGCCGGTTCCTTCTTCGCGATCCACTCGCGCCATTCCTGTTCGAGCGCGTACACGTCCCAGCCCGGTGCCGCCGCTCGCGCCTTGGCGAAGGTTTCCGGTTTCAGAAACGGCCAGGTATGTTGATTTTCGCTGACGGGCGGTCGCCAGTTGCGATTGGTGAAGGTGATCATATTATCGGATATGGAAACCGCGTAGTCGGGAAGGTGATCGGTCTCTAAAAGCCTTCCAAACAATCGCCGAAACTCTCTCGGTGTGCTGCTCGATCCAACCTTTTTTTGCAGATTATCCAGACCGATTTTGAAAGACGGATTATCGCCACAATGTTTGCGGGCTAGCTCATAAATGCGTCGTTCCAACGGTTTTCTGAGGCCGAAATAATCGCGACTGATAGTTAATACTTCGTTAGCGATGACGGCGTTGTAGAACCAGTCAGATACTTTGATTTCTATCGCGATAGCGCGATTTTTTTGATCTCTTTTGATGGTTTCCCAACTATCAATAAGGCCAAATCCTTTATTGATAGTTATTCCTCCTGTTTTTATATTGGTATTGATTGTGGTTCCGCGTAACCGATTTAGTGCAACCTCAAAATTTTTATAATACTGTCCGCCTATATGACGGTTTGTTGAGATGAAAAAATCATAGGCAGTGAATCTGATATAAGGGCTTGGATTTTTTCCTTCATTGATTGCAGTTCTAAGATGACTAGCGCAATAAAGCAAAATATCTTTGTCGTGAATTGTGGCTAAGCCAAGAGAGCTTGGAATTATCGTGATCGTATTCCCATTGTTTTCGTAGTGAAGCGTTCGCGTATCTAGCTTCGTCGATAGTGAAAATACAGGATGCTCCATGCTGGCAAGGTCATCCTTAAAATGGGGTATGGTATCAAAAATATTACATACGAAAAAATCCCGGTTCTCGTGGCGCACGGATAGTAGCGGTTCCATGTGATCCTCCTAAGTTGTCAACTTTTACATGATATATCGTCATTTCACACGCGCACAAAATTTAACCAACTTATCGTCACTTTGCACACGCCTTATCGTCACTTTGCACACGCCGATCTGATTTTTTTTTTTATAAATCAAATACTTGCGGCCGTTTTTTTTTTCTTAACACTCTTTTAACACTTGTTTTAACAAAAACACTGGGGCGGCCTGTGGATAACTTTCACGTCAGGCGACTCCCCCCAGACCCCCCTCAAAACGAGTTCGCTTCGCTCACGTCACGTCGATTGGGAGGGGTGCAGTAGCCCCCTCCCAAACCCACCCCGGAGGCGAGGAACGGGCGGCGACCACGGGAAGGGACGGCGGGGAAGCCACCGAAAAACCCAAAAGACGGTCTCCAGGGGGTGGCGCGATGCGGGCGGCGGTCCTAACCCGATTCGGCTGAAGGCCACAGGAAGGCCCAGAAGCGACGAAAACGGCTTTCCCGGTAACTTACCCCTACTCCAAGACCAAAACGCGCCCTAGGGCATTTTTGAGCGGTTCTAGGGCATTTCCAACGGCAGGGGCAGGAGCACGAAACCCACCGACCGAACCGAAGGGTGGTCGAAGGGGTAAAATCGAGATACGATGTATCTCACTTCGGCGGATTCGGGAGGAACGGGAATGGCGACCACCACGATGGTCCACGTCCGGGTGGACGAGACGATCAAGGCCCA
>JAKPEE010000066.1 GCA_029552125.1 Bacillota bacterium
AGAGATGGTCATGCCCGGGGACAATGTGAACATGGAGATTGAACTGATTACGCCTATCGCCATCGAAGAAGGGCTGCGCTTCGCCATCCGGGAAGGCGGCCGCACCGTCGGCGCCGGCGTGGTTACCAGTATCGTGGCCTAAGCTGCCAGAAGACCGGGGGCGGGTCAATTGCCCGCCCCTTTGCTGTGTTTACCCTTTTTGTTGCATTAGGGGAAGATTTATGGTAAATTGTAATTTATGATAGCCACAGGGTAGGGGGGAAAACAATGCGAGTAACTATTCATCTGGCGTGTACGGCATGTCAAGAGCGTAATTATTCCAGCCGGAAAAACAAAAAGAACAACCCTGACCGCCTGGAACTTAAGAAATATTGCCCCCGCTGTAAAGAGCATACCGTGCATAAAGAAACTAAATAGAGGGTTATAATTATTTATCCTGAGGAAGGGTAAAACAAATGAAGCGTTTTTTTCAGCGCATGTCCAAATTTTTTCACGAGGTAAGGTTAGAATTAAAAAAAGTTCACTGGCCGACCAGGCGTGAACTGGCTGTCTTTACCGGTATTGTCCTGGTGGTGGTCCTGGTAATTGGCATGTTTTTCTGGGGCCTGGATACTGTTTTCCTGGCCTTGTTGCAGCTAATTATCAGGCGCTAATTTCTTTTTGGATCAAAGGAGTGTGACTGGGCAGCGCTTAAACCGCCCGACGCCATGAGCACTGAGAGCACTGAAAACATGGAGAGCATGGAGAGCACTGATCGTGCAGAAACCGACAACCAGAGGAAAAAATGGTATGTCATCCATACCTATGCCGGCTATGAAAAACGGGTCAAAACAAACCTGGAGCGCCGGGTAGAGTCCATGGATATGAAAGACAGAATCTTCCGGATCATGGTGCCCACGGAAAAAGAAATCACCAGCAAGGGCGGCCAGAAAAAAACCGTGGAGAAGAAAGTTTTTCCCGGATATGTTTTGGTGGAAATGATCATGGAGGATGATTCCTGGTATGTCGTGCTCAACACTCCTGGCGTAACCGGTTTTGTCGGCCCCGGATCCAAACCGGTACCGTTAAGCGAAAAGGAAGTCGCCCATATTCTAAGATCCATGGGTATTATGGAAGGAAAACCGAGAATTGAATTTGACATCAAGCAGGTTGTCCGGGTAGTTAGCGGTCCCTTTAAAAATTTTGAAGGTACCGTAGAAGAGATTAATCGCGAAAAAGGTACGCTTAAAGTTCACGTTTCCATGTTCGGCCGGGAAACGCCGGTGGAACTCGAATTTCACCAGGTAGAAAAGTACTAGATCATGAAATTGTGCGTAATCGGGAATCCAGAATTCAGAATCCAGGATTCAGATAAAAAGTAGCAGGGTTTTGATCATACAGTTTCTCCCGATTCAGGTTAGCGCTAAATAGTGTGGGAATATGGAGGCAAAAAGGCTGCAGGCTTAAGCCAACAGGTTTTTATTCTGGCTTCTGAATTCTGGCTTCCCGAGCGAAAACTAACAGTGGGGATTATAGCTGTCAATGTAGGAGGGTAGAATAAATGGCTAAGAAAAAGAAAGTAATCGGCTTTGCCAAGCTGCAGATTCCTGCGGGAAAAGCCACACCGGCACCCCCCGTCGGTCCCGCTTTGGGCCAGCATGGGGTTAACATCATGGCTTTTTGCAAGGAATTTAACGAACGTACCGCCGCTGAAGGCGGGCTAATCATTCCGGTAGAGATTACTATTTATGAGGATCGTTCCTTTACCTTTGTGACTAAAACACCGCCGGCGGCGGTTCTGCTGAAAAAAGCGGCCGGCCTGGACAAGGCTTCCGGTGAGCCAAATCGTGTCAAGGTGGCTACGTTGCCACGGGCTAAGGTGGAGGAAATTGCCAGGCAGAAGATGGAAGACCTTAACGCCAACGACCTGGAGGCAGCAACCCGGATTATTGAAGGCACCGCCCGCAGTATGGGCATCGTGGTTGAGTAATGTGAGATTGGTTGAAAGAGTTGGTGTTTTTCTTTTCCAGAAACACTGTTTGTAAGTGGGAATACAGAATACAGAATCCAGAATCCAGAATTCAGAAGAAAGCAAAAAACACCCGGTAAAGTATAGGAGTTTTATTCTGAGGACTGGATCTGATTTCGCAAGAGAAATTGGGTATAATCAAATAATAACGGGATCCAGAATACAGAATGAGCCAATGTACAAGTAGTGGGGTTTCATTCTGAATTCTGACTACTGGGTTCTGAATTCCCGGTAGAAGATAATAGTATGTAATTCAAATCTGTTGATTATATCGCCTGCAGTGCGGAATTAACAACACAGTGGGAGAGTAGTACTCGATCACCACAGGAGGTAGAAAGAATGCCAAAACGAGGGAAAAAGTACCTGGAGGCGCGGAAAGAAGTCGACCGAAACAGGCAATATGAGCCGGAGGAAGCCCTGGCGCTGGTTAAAAAGCTGGGACGAACCACCTTTGATGAAACGGTGGAACTGGCGGTTCGCCTTGGCGTAAATCCAAAGCATGCTGATCAGCAGGTGCGGGGAGGCGTAGTTTTGCCCCACGGCACCGGCAAATCCGTGCGGCTTCTGGTTTTTGCCAAGGGCGAGAAAGCCAGAGAAGCGGAAGAAGCCGGAGCAGACTATGTAGGCGGTGAAGAACTGGCGGCGAAAATCCAGGGCGGCTGGCTCGATTTTGATGTGGCCGTAGCTACACCCGATATGATGGCCACGGTTGGTAAACTGGGGAAAATTCTCGGCCCCCGCGGCTTGATGCCCAATCCCAAGAGCGGCACCGTAACCTTTGACCTGGAACGGGCGATTAAAGAGATCAAAGCCGGTAAAGTAGAGTTCCGCACTGATAAAGCGGGCAATATCCATGTTCCCATAGGCAAGGTTTCTTTTGAGTTGGAACGGCTGCGTGATAATTTTTATACGATTATCGAGGCCCTGTTAAGGGCCAAGCCTCCTGCAGCCAAGGGGCAGTATATGCGTACAATAACGGTTAGTTCAACCATGGGGCCCGGGGTTAAAGTATCCCCGCAAAAAGCGACGGCCCTCGGTAAATAAACTGAAAATAAGTTGAAAGTAAAAAGCATAATTTACTCAATCCGTAGACAGCAGGTCTGATAAAGTTAATGGCTGCGGCCGCCTGCTTGAGGATAGAGCCGACTTTTGTTCATAAAAGGGCTTTCTGTCTGCGGAAAGCCCTTTTTGTTTACTCCCTCCCTCTTAACGGTGGAGGGTCGGAGTAGGGAATTGATCATGCAGGAGACAGTAGGGTAAAGCCCGGCACCCGAGCAGCTTTTTTACTGAATCCTGACTATCAATCACTGTCTAATGATCAAAGGAGGTGAGTTAATACTTGATTACTCGCAATCAGAAAGAAAGAATCGTAGAAGAATTAGCCCGGGAACTGGAACAGGCCGAGTTGATTATTTTAACCGACTATCGCGGCCTTACCGTAAGTGACATTACCGCACTGCGCCGCCAATTGCGTGCAGAGCAGTGCCGCTATAGAGTATCGAAAAATACTCTTACCAGGCTGGCCTGTCGCAAAATCGGCCTCGAGGAGCTGGAACAATTTCTGGAAGGTCCGTCAGCTATTGCTTATACCAGCTCAGATCCTGTCGGGGCAGCTAAAGTGCTGATAAAGTTCAGCAAAGAAAATGAAGCTCTTTCTTTAAAAGGAGGTCTCTTATCCGGCCAGCTCCTCTCGGTGGAGCGGTTAAAAGCGCTGGGGGAAATACCGCCCAAAGAAGAGCTGTTGGCCAAAGTTTGCCGCGGCTTCCAGGCTCCCATTTACGGCCTGGTCAATGTCCTGCAGGGCAATATCCGCAGCCTGGTTTACGTCCTGGAAGCTGTTCGTGCCCAAAAAGCATCAGCTTAAAACTTAAATACTGGTAAAAAGGAGTAGTATAACAATGTCCAAAGTTAATGAAGTCTTGGAAATCGTTAAAGGTATGACCGTGCTTGAGCTTTCTGAACTGGTTAAAGCGCTGGAAGAAGAATTTGGCGTCAGCGCCGCCGCTCCGGTGATGGCTGCCGCCGCTCCTGTAGCTGCTGAAGCGGCCGTAGAAGAAGAAAAAGACGAATTTGATGTTATCCTCACCAGCTCAGGAGAAAAGAAAATTCAGGTGATCAAAGTAGTGCGCGAATTGACAGGTTTAGGCCTCAAGGAAGCCAAGGAGCTGGTAGACAACGTTCCCAAACCGGTTAAGGAAAAAGTGAGCAAGGAAGAGGCAGAATCCATCAAGGCCAAACTCGAAGAAGCCGGCGGCTCTGTCGAACTGAAGTAACTCATCACTATCACTGGGACGGTTCTTTTAACAAGTAATCTGCTAACCTGAAAAGCTGGTATTGTTAGGGGAACCGTCCCGGTGGTGTTATCTGGGGGGTCATTATTTTATTCTGGATTCTGCATCCTGGATTCTATATTCCCTACAGTGCTCTCCTGTATCGTTTTCTCGCATACTTGCCGAAAAGCAAAAAATTCATTGACACCCCTTCTTTCATGTGTTATTATTCCTAGATGTCTAGTGCTGCCACAGATGCTGCGCTACAATATTAGTCTTCAGAATAAACTGTATGCCCAGAAGGATATAATACTAGAATGTCCATCTGTTTAACGAAGCCAGCCGATTGACCGGTTTTGATAATAACCAGGGTTAAGGGGAGTGATTTTTTTTAATGTCTACGATTTTAACGGCAGGCAGGAGAGAGAGGCGCAGTTATGCTCGTATTAGTGAAGCTCTGGAATTGCCGGACTTAATTGAAGTCCAAAAGAGCTCATATGACTGGTTTTTAAAACAGGGCCTCCGGGAAACATTTCAAGATATCTCTCCGATCACCGATGTTACCGGCAATCTTGTGCTGGAATTTTTTGACTATACTTTGGGTGAACCAAAGTATTCGGTGGATGACTGCAAGGAGAGAGACGCTACTTACTCAGTTCCCCTGAAAGTAAAAGTTCGCCTGGTTCACAAAGATAACGGTGAAGTTATTGAGGTAAAAGAACAGGAAGTCTTCATGGGCGACTTCCCCAAGATGACGGAAAACGGCACTTTTATTATTAACGGTGCGGAAAGGGTTATCGTTAGCCAGCTGGTCCGCTCGCCCGGCGTTTACTTTGATCGCCAGCCGGACCCCTCCGGGGCTACGGGGAAAGAGCTGGTCAGCGCTACCATTATTCCCAATCGCGGCACCTGGCTTGAATTTGAAAGCGATATCAATGATCATATTTATGTCCGCGTGGACCGGACCCGCAAGATTCCGGTGACCGTGCTGCTCAAGGCTATCGGTTACGGGAGCAGCCAGGAGATCCTGGAGCTTTACGATCATGATCCGCATATACTCGGTTTGCTGGAAAAAGATCATACCGATTCCACCGAAGCGGCGCTGCTCGAGATTTATAAGCGCCTGCGGCCCGGAGAGCCTCTTAATGTAGACAATGCCCGTAACCTGTTTGACTCCCTCTTTTTTGACAGCAAGAGATATGATTTTGCCCACGTGGGCCGGTTTAAAGTCAACAAAAAGCTTTCTTTGCTGAATCGCCTGGTTAACCGGCAACTGGCCGAGGATATCATAGATCCGGTTTCCGGGGAGGTGCTTTTCCCGGCCGGTACTGTTGTTAGCGAAGAAGCAGCGGTACAGATGCAGGAACACAATATCAGCCGCGTCCGCATCAAGCACCACAACCGGTCGGTACTGATAATCAGCAACGGCAACGTCAGCCTGGAAGAAAAACGCCTGGTAGCGCAGGATATTGTGGCCACCGTAAATTACATGCTCAACCTCATGGACTATGTGGGGCAAATAGATGATATCGACCACCTGGGCAACCGCCGCCTGCGCAGTGTCGGAGAGCTGCTACAAAACCAGTTCCGCATCGGTCTTTCCCGCATGGAGCGGGTGGTGCGGGAGCGCATGACCATTCAAGATGTAGAAGCGGTAACGCCCCAGGCGTTGATCAATATACGCCCTGTCATTGCCGCCATTAAAGAGTTTTTCGGCAGCAGCCAGCTTGACCAGTTTATGGATCAGACCAACCCCCTGGCCGAGTTGACTCAGAAGCGCCGTCTCAGCGCCCTCGGCCCCGGTGGTTTGAGCCGGGAAAGGGCCGGTTTTGAGGTGCGCGACGTGCACCACTCCCACTACGGCCGGATCTGTCCCATTGAAACCCCTGAAGGGCCCAATATCGGTCTGATCGGCTCATTAAGCACCTATGCCCGCATCAATGAGTATGGCTTTATTGAAACACCTTACCGCAAAGTAATCAAGGGCGAAGGGCGGGTCACCTCTGAAATTGTCTACTTGACGGCGGATGATGAAGATAAATATGTTATCGCCCAGGCCAACGCCGAGCTGGATGAAAACGGCTATTTTAAAAGCAACCGCGTGGTTTGCCGCTATGAATACGATACCGTGCTGCGCTACCCCCATGAAGTAGACTACATGGACGTTTCTCCTAAGCAGTTGGTCAGTGTAGCCACGGCGCTGATACCCTTTCTGGAAAATGACGACGCCAACCGCGCCCTGATGGGGGCCAATATGCAGCGCCAGGCGGTTCCGCTGGTGCGCACCGAAGCGCCGCTGGTGGGGACAGGTCTGGAGTACAAGGCTGCCCTGGATTCAGGGGCAGTAGCTCTCTGCCGCAATGACGGCGAAGTAGTCCGGGTTACCAGCGATCAAATTGTCGTTCTCCGGGACAAGGATCGCGACGGTCCCAATGTTGTTATAAACGGCCGTACCGGGGAGGTGCTGGATGCTGCCATTATCCTGCCGGGAATACCCAGCGGCGCCGATATTTATGCACTTCAAAAATTTAAACGCTCCAACCAGGGTACCTGTATCAACCAGCATCCTATTGTTACCAAGGGTCAAAAAGTCAAGGCCGGGGAAATTATCGCCGATGGGCCCTGCGTTAACCAGGGTGAATTGGCCCTGGGCCGTAACATCCTGGTGGCTTTCCTCCCCTGGGAGGGCTATAACTATGAAGATGCCATTTTGCTCAGTGAAAAACTGGTTAAGGATGATGTGTTTACCTCCATTCATATAGAAGAATACGAAGCGGAAGCCCGCGACACCAAGCTGGGCCCGGAAGAGATCACCCGCGATATTCCCAATGTGGGGGAAGACGCCCTGCGCGATCTGGATGCACGGGGTATTGTCCGTATCGGTGCCGAAGTGCGTGCCGGTGATATCCTGGTCGGTAAAGTAACTCCCAAGGGGGAGACGGAGCTGACGGCGGAAGAGCGGTTGTTGCGGGCCATTTTCGGAGAAAAAGCCCGCGAGGTCAGGGATACCTCTTTACGGGTGCCGCACGGTGAATCGGGCATTGTGGTGGATGTTAAGGTTTTCACCCGGGAGGAAGGAGATGAGCTATCTCCCGGGGTAAACCAGCTGGTGCGTGTTTATGTAGCCCAGAAAAGAAAGATCTCCGAAGGAGACAAAATGGCTGGCCGGCACGGGAACAAGGGTGTTATCGCCCGCATCCTGCCTGAAGAGGATATGCCTTTTCTCCCTGACGGGACCCCGGTGGAAATTGTGCTTAACCCCCTGGGCGTACCTTCCCGTATGAACATCGGTCAGATCTTAGAGACTCACCTGGGCTGGGCTGCCAAGACTCTGGGTATTTATATTGCTTCCCCTGTATTTGACGGCGCTGTAGAAGAGGACGTTTTTGCCGCCCTTAAAGAAGCCGGGTTGCCGGAAAATGGAAAAACTATTCTTTACGACGGCCGTACCGGCGAGCCATTTGACAACGAAATCACGGTCGGCTACGTCTATATGCTTAAGCTGGCTCACCTGGTGGACGACAAAATCCATGCCCGCTCAACCGGACCGTACTCCCTGGTTACCCAGCAGCCTCTGGGCGGAAAAGCCCAGTTCGGGGGGCAGCGTTTTGGCGAGATGGAAGTATGGGCCCTGGAAGCGTACGGTGCCGCCTATACTCTCCAGGAGATTCTCACCGTAAAATCCGATGACGTAGTGGGAAGGGTAAAAACTTATGAGGCTATTGTCAAGGGAGAGAATATTCCCGAGCCGGGCGTGCCTGAATCATTCAAAGTTCTGGTGAAAGAGCTGCAGAGCCTCTGCCTTGATGTCAGGGTCCTTAGTGAAGAAGCGGGCGAGGTGGAAATCCGTGAAGGCGAGGACGATTCTGATTACCGCAGCAGCCTCGATGTAAATATGGAAGGCATCGAGAAAGGAGACGATGAGTCCGACCGCCATAGCCTGCGCATGGAAAAGATGGACCTGGACGACGAAGAGGAAGAGCTGGAAGATGAGCTGTTTGAAGACGATGAAGTGGAAGATGACAGTGAAGATGAAAATGATCTGGAAAGCGAAGCATTCGAAGATGACTATTCCGGCAAAGGAGTGACTGTTCGCGCGACCCTGGATGATGATTCCGTTGAAATCGGTGCGATTAACGAAGTTTCACTGGACCAGTTAGAGGAGTTGGAGGAGAGCGAGGATGATGAGGGAGTCGGAGATGAGATTCCACTGCCCAAGCGTTCCCGTAAAAGCTAACCTGGGGAGCAGAACTGTAACTATTTAGAAAAAAGAGAGCGCCAACTGGCGAAAGGAGCGATTTTCTTGTTGGATGTAAACAACTTCGATGCTCTAAAAATAGGTCTTGCCTCCTCTGAGCAAATCCGGGCCTGGTCGAGGGGTGAGGTTAAAAAACCTGAAACCATAAATTATCGCACTCTTAAACCGGAGCGGGAAGGGCTTTTTTGTGAAAAGATATTTGGACCCCAGAAAGACTGGGAATGCCATTGCGGCAAATACAAGCGGGTCCGTTACCGCGGCATCGTCTGCGACCGCTGCGGGGTGGAAGTAACCCGGGCCAAGGTGCGCCGGGAAAGAATGGGTCATATTGAACTGGCCGCTCCGGTATCACATATCTGGTATTTTAAAGGGATTCCCAGCCGCATGGGTCTGCTGTTGGACATGTCGCCCCGGGCTCTGGAAAAAGTACTATATTTTGCCGCGTACGTGGTTATTGATCCCGGTGAAACCTACCTGAGCAAAAAACAGCTCCTTACCGAAACGGAATACCGGGAATACCGCGAAAAGTACGACGCCCTGTTTAAAGCGGGGAAAGGCTTTAAAGCGGAAATGGGCGCCGAGGCCATAAAAAAGCTGCTACTGGAAATTGATCTGGACGAGCTGGCCGCGGAGCTGCGCGCCGAATTGAATAGCTCCAGCGGTCAAAAGAGGGTGCGCGCCATTCGCCGCCTGGAAGTTGTGGAGGCCTTCCGCCAATCCGGTAATAGCCCGTCATGGATGATTTTAGACGTAATCCCGGTTATCCCGCCGGATTTGCGCCCCATGGTGCAACTTGACGGGGGCCGCTTTGCCACCTCCGACTTAAACGACCTTTACCGCCGGGTGATTAATCGCAATAACCGCTTAAAAAGGCTTCTCGATTTGGGAGCGCCCGATATTATCGTGCGCAACGAGAAGCGCATGCTCCAGGAAGCGGTGGACGCTTTGATTGATAACGGCCGCAGGGGCCGTCCCGTTACCGGGCCGGGCAATCGCCCGTTGAAGTCCTTAAGCGACATGCTTAAAGGAAAGCAGGGCCGCTTCCGCCAAAACCTGCTGGGCAAACGGGTGGATTACTCGGGCCGCTCAGTTATTGTCGTCGGCCCGGAGTTGAAACTGTACCAGTGCGGCCTGCCGAAAGAGATGGCCCTGGAGCTGTTCAAGCATTTTGTAATGAAGTGCCTGGTTAACGACGGGCTGGCCCATAATATTAAAAGTGCCAAGCGCATGGTCGAAAAAGTCCGCCCTGAAGTGTGGGATGTCCTGGAAGAGGTAATCAAGGATCATCCGGTGCTTTTAAACCGGGCCCCCACTTTGCACCGCCTTGGTATTCAGGCTTTTGAGCCGGTGCTGGTGGAGGGGCGCGCCATTCAAATCCATCCCCTGGTTTGCGCCGCGTACAACGCCGACTTTGACGGGGACCAGATGGCGGTGCACGTGCCCCTTTCCGCGGAAGCGCAGGCTGAAGCGCGCCTGTTAATGCTTTCCGCCCATAACATCTTGAATCCCAAAGACGGCCGCCCGGTAACTACCCCGACCCAGGATATGGTTTTAGGCTGCTACTACCTGACCATGGAGAAAGAAGGGGCGCGCGGTGAAGGCCGTTTCTACACTGATCCTGAAGAGGCGGTCATGGCCTACGACATGGGCTATATTGATCTGCACGCCCGCATTTTTGTCCGGGCCTCCGGGTTCAAAGGCCGCGATTTTGCCCGCCGCAAGAAATATCTTCTCACTACGCCGGGGAAGATTATCTTCAATGAAGTATTCCCCAAAGATTTTCCTTATATCAATAACGCCGATTTTGAAGATTCGCTGCCTGAGAAAAATTTTATCCCGTTAAAAGGCGTGGATCCAGAAAAAGTGCTCAAGCAGGTGCCGCGCAACCGCGCCATCAAAAAAGATTTTCTGGGCGAACTGGTGGCCCGCTGTTACCGGAAATACGGCAATACCCGTACGGCGGAAATCCTGGACCAGATTAAAAAACTTGGTTTCCGCTATGCCACCAAGGCCGGTGTTACCGTCGGCATTGTCGACATTGAAATACCGCCGAATAAACAGGATATTTTAAGAGAAGCTGAAGAAAAGGTCGAGATTACGGAAAAGCAGTATGAGCGGGGTTTGATTACAGCAAAAGAGCGCTACGATCGGGTCATTGAAATATGGAGCAACGCCAAAGAAGAGATTACCCGCTCATTGATGAACGGTCTGGATGAGCTTAACCCTATTTTCATGATGGCCCATTCCGGCGCCCGGGGGAATGAATCTCAGATTACTCAGCTGGCGGGGATGCGGGGCTTGATGGCCGACCCCACCGGCCGGATCATTGACATTCCGATTAAAGCCAATTTCCGGGAAGGCCTGACCGTGCTGGAATACTTCAACTCGACCCACGGCGCCCGTAAAGGCCTGGCTGATACAGCGTTAAAAACCGCCGACTCGGGCTATCTTACCCGCCGCCTGGTCGATGTGGTGCAGGATGTCATTGTCCGTGAAGAAGACTGCGGCACCGGCCAGAGTATCGGCTTGAGCGAATACCTGGAATATGATGACAACTTTGCCGACTCGGTGGGCCGGATTATCGGGCGGTTTACCATGGAGCCGGTTTATCACCCCGAAACAGGTGAGAAAATTATTGATGCGGATCAAATGATTGATGAAGATGTGGCCCAGCAGATTATCAAGCTTAACATTACCGAGGTGCGTTTCCGCTCGGTGCTGACCTGCAAGACCCGCCATGGGGTTTGCGTGAAATGTTACGGCCGCAACCTGGCCACCGGCAAAGTGGTGGACGTGGGCGAAGCGGTGGGTATTATCGCCGCCCAATCCATCGGTGAACCGGGAACCCAGTTGACCATGCGTACCTTCCATACCGGGGGCGTGGCCGGAGATGATATTACCCAGGGTCTGCCCCGGGTGGAAGAGCTGTTTGAAGCCCGTAAACCCAAGGGCCAGTCGTTGATCTCGGAGATTTCCGGGAAAGTTACCGTGGAGGAGACCCGTTACAAGCGCGAGATCAAAGTAGAGTCGGAGCACGGGGAAACCCGGGTCTATCCCGTTCCCTACGGCGCCCGGATTAAGGTTCAGGACGGCCAGACGGTCAATGCCGGAGACGAGCTAACTGAAGGTTCCATTAACCCCCATGAACTGTTGAAAGTCAAAGGTGTCCGTGGCGTACAGCTTTACCTGCTCCAGGAAGTACAATGGGTTTATCGCATGCAGGGCGTAGATATTAACGACAAGCATATCGAAATAATCATCAGGCAGATGTTGAAAAAAGTTAAGGTTGAGGATCCCGGTGATACCGATCTGCTGCCAGGGGGTATCATCGACAACTTCCTCTTTGAAGAAATCAATAGCAAGGTTGTTGCTGAAGGAGGCCGCCCGGCCGTGGCCAGGCCGCTGCTCTTGGGGATCACCAAGGCCTCTCTGGCTACTGAATCTTTCCTTTCCGCGGCCTCCTTCCAGGAAACAACCCGGGTCCTGACCGATGCTTCCATCAAGGGCAAACAGGATCAGTTGCTCGGCTTGAAAGAGAACGTCATCATCGGCAAACTGATCCCCGCAGGCACGGGAATGTCCCGCTACCGCAGCATTAAGGTTTATGCCGGCGATGCCGGGCCGGCGGAGAGTCCTGAAGAAGTGATGGTCGCCGCGGGGGAACCGGCGGTTGACAGCGGGCTCCCGGAAGGGGTGTCAGAAAGCGACACCGATAGCTAGAGGAAATTAAAAAATGCATTGACATTGACAAAAGCCGGTGGTAAAATCATGAAGTGCGCCTGAAAAGGCCCTCAAAACAGCTTGTCTCATCGAGGTGATCTTTAGGTGCAGGATCAGCTTAAAAACGCGCGCCGTAAAGTGGCCGGGATGAAGCAGACCCTGAAGGCCCTGGAAAAAGGGGAAGCCCTGGCTGTCTTCATCGCCAGAGATGCCGAAGAAAAAATAATCCGGCCGGTGGCGGAGCTTTGTGAAGCCAAGGGTGTTGAACTGCATTACGTGGACACCATGCAGGAGTTGGGAAAGCTGTGCGGGATCAAAGTTAACGCAGCTACGGCTGCCATTCTTGAACTATAAAGGAGGTGTGCTGGTGCCGACATTAAACCAATTGGTTCGGAAGGGGCGTCAAAAACTGGTTAAAAAGTCCTCGGCGCCGGCGTTGGATCAGTCGCCGCAAAGAAGAGGTGTATGTACCCGGGTCTCCACCACGACACCGAAAAAGCCCAATTCAGCCTTGCGCAAAATCGCCAGGGTGCGTCTGACCAACAGCATAGAGGTTACAGCTTATATTCCGGGTATCGGGCACAACCTGCAGGAACACTCCGTTGTACTGGTCAGGGGAGGCCGGGTTAAAGACCTGCCCGGCGTACGCTACCACCTGGTTCGTGGGGCACTGGATGCAGCCGGGGTGGAAAACCGGGCCCAGGGCCGCTCCAAGTACGGCACAAAAAAACCGAAGGGCAAGTAATAAGGTAAGGAGTGAAAGATAAATATGCCACGCAAAGGCTCCGTTCCCAAGCGGGATATCTTGCCGGACCCGTTATATAATAGTAAGCTTCTGGCCAAATTTATTAATAAGTTGATGTATGAGGGTAAAAAAGGCACAGCCCAGCGCATTATGTACGACGCCCTGGACATTATCCGTGAAAAAACCGGCAAAGATCCCAAAGAGGTGTTTGAAACAGCCGTGCGCAATGTTTCACCGGTACTGGAAGTCAAGCCACGCCGGGTCGGCGGTGCCACTTACCAGGTGCCTGTGGAAGTCAGCCCGCACCGCAAAAATATCCTGGCCATCCGCTGGTTAATCAGTTTTGCCCGCAACCGCGGTGAAAAAACTATAGCCCAGCGCCTTGCCGCCGAGCTTATGGATGCCGCCAACGGCGTCGGGGGCGCGATAAAGAAGAAAGAAGATACCCATAAGATGGCGGAAGCCAACCGGGCCTTTGCCCATTACCGCTGGTAGCCGGAAGTCAGAGGTCGGAAGTCGGAAGTCAGAAGAGGCAAGAAAAAGGTTTTTATCTCTGGCTTCTTAGATCTTGATTCCTATATCTTGGGATGAAAGGAGGGAAACAGATGAACCAGGTTCCATTGGAGAAAGTCAGAAACATCGGCATTGCCGCCCATATCGATGCCGGAAAAACCACAACTACCGAGAGGATCCTTTTTTATACGGGTAAACTGCATAAACTGGGCGAAGTGCACGAAGGCACCGCGGCCATGGACTGGATGGCCCAGGAGCAGGAGCGGGGCATTACCATTACTTCGGCGGCTACAACCTGCCAGTGGCGCGATTGCCGCATTAACATTATCGACACGCCAGGGCACGTGGACTTTACCGTGGAAGTAGAGCGCTGCATGCGCGTCCTGGACGGTGTTGTCGCCATTTTCTGCGCCAAGGGCGGAGTTGAGCCCCAGTCGGAAACGGTCTGGCACCAGGCCGATCGTTATCATGTCCCGCGCATCGCTTATATCAACAAAATGGACATTACCGGTGCCGATTTCTTTAATGTCATTCGCCAGTTGCAGGAGAAACTGCACGCCCGGGCGCTGCCGTTGCAGCTGCCCATAGGCGAAGAAGCAAATTTTAGCGGTGTAGTTGATTTGATTACTCAGAAGGCCGTGATCTACAGCGACAACCTGGGCACTATCAGCACTGAGACGGAAATCCCTGAAAGCTTGCGGCAACAGGCTGCCGACTACCGGGAGAAAATCATTGAAACCGTGGCCGAATATGATGATGCACTGATGGAAAAATATTTTAACGGCCAGCAGATTACGGCAGATGAATGTTACCGCGCCCTGCGCCAGGCTACCATTCACCATGGCCTTGTCCCGGTATTATGTGGTTCCTCTTACCGGAATAAGGGCGTGCAGCCTCTTTTAGATGCGGTCGTCCGTTTCCTTCCGTCACCCGTGGATGTCGGTGCTGTCAAGGGTTACCATCCTCAAAGCGGCCAGGAAGATTTTCGCTTGCCTGCCGATGAAGCGCCTTTTTGCGCCCTGGTGTTTAAAATCATGGTTGATCCATTTGTCGGTAAGCTTGCCTTTATCCGCGTTTATTCCGGCCGGTTGAAAAGCGGGGACGTCGTATTAAATACCGCCCGGCAGAAACGGCAGCGCATCGGGCGCCTGCTCAGAATGCATGCCAACTACCGGGAAGAGATTAAGGAAGCGTCTACCGGGGATATAGTGGCTCTGGTCGGTCCCAAAGAGATCAGTACCGGCGAGACGCTGTGTGCTCTCAATAGCCCCATTATTCTTGAATCAATTCAGTTCCCCGAACCGGTAATCTCCGTGGCCATTGAGCCCAAAACCAAGGCGGATCAGGATAAAATGGGCCTATCTTTACAGCACCTGGCTGAAGAAGACCCCACCTTCCACACCCTTACCGATCCCGAGACCGGTCAAACCATTATTTCAGGCATGGGAGAACTCCACCTGGAGATTATCATCGACCGGCTCCTGCGGGAATTTCATGTTCAGGCCAATGTGGGTAAGCCGCAGGTGGCCTACAAGGAGACAATTAAAGGAGTGGCCGTGGCTGAAGGACGTTTTGTGCGCCAGACCGGGGGGCGCGGCCAGTACGGCCACGTCAAAATCGAACTTTCACCTTCCGAGCCGGGACAGGGTTTTATTTTTGAAAATAAAATTGTCGGCGGTGTCATCCCGAAGGAGTTTATTCCCGCCGTGGAAAGCGGCCTCAAGGAAGCGGCTACCAGCGGTATCCTGGCCGGATACCCGGTTATAGATATTCATGTGAAGCTTTTGGATGGTTCATACCACGAAGTAGACTCTTCGGAGCTGGCTTTCCGTATTGCCGGTTCTATGGCACTGAAGGAGGCTCTGGGAAAGGCACAGCCGGTTTTGCTTGAGCCGGTGATGAAAGTGCAAATCTCTGTCCCCGAAGAATTTATCGGTGATGTAATCGGTGATTTCACCGGCCGCCGCGGCCGGATTCTCGGCACCGAGATTAAAGGCGGCATTCATTTAATCCGGGGCGTCGCGCCCCTTTCAGATATGTTTGGTTACGCTACTGAGCTTCGCTCCCGGTCCCAGGGTCGCGGTATCTATAATATGGAGTTTTACCGTTACGAAGAAGTACCGCAAAGTATAGCGCAAAAAATTATTACGCAAAGCGTAGTTTATTAATGTTCGGAGGTGCAAATTAAGTGGCGAAGCAGAAGTTTGAACGGACGAAGCCTCACGTGAACGTGGGTACCATAGGTCACGTTGACCATGGCAAGACTACGTTGACGGCGGCGATTACGTACTGTTTGTCCAGCGCCGGTTTTGCG
>JAKPEE010000019.1 GCA_029552125.1 Bacillota bacterium
AGCGGGCTGAATTAAGCCGGGCTAAACTGGCCGCCGGCCTTTTGGATGCGGCTAATTTGCTGGATGCCAGGGTGCGGGAGGCAAAGGCAGCAGCCACTAATTTGGAAAAGAAAAGGTTTGCTAAAAATAAAGCGAAGGAAGCCTTTGAAAAAGCGGCTAAAGCGCTGGCAACAGAGATAGAAAAGGAGCCGGAGCGGGAGGCTGCCGGGCGTGAAGTGGCCCGGCTGGAAGAACTAGTTGAAAAGGTTGGCGCCCTTACTGAGGCACGCCGGGCGGTTGGCAAGGCTGAGCAGATCGTTAAAGCTGCAAAAGCTGCTCAAGTGAAAGCAGAGGATTTTCTTGCGCGCATTCGCAAAGCCATAGAAGAGAAAACAGCAGCATGTGCCGCGGCGAAAAGCATAGCAGATAAGGCCACAGCCCTGGAGGCTGCTTACCGGCTGGCCGAAGAAACCTGCCGCAAAAGGCAGACCCTGGAAAACTACCGCCGGGAATTGGCCAAGGCCCTAAATTCTTATAACAAGGCCGAGAAGGAACACCGGCAAGCCGAAACCCGCTATATTGCAGCCAGAGAAAGACTTGCCGACCTGCAGGAACAGTGGGACAAGGGGCAGGCCGCCATCCTGGCCAGTGGTTTAACCAGGGGCAAGCCCTGTCCGGTATGCGGTTCATTGGAACACCCGAACCCTGCCGTAGCCGGAGGGGTCCTGCCGTCAGAGGCGGAGCTGAAATCATGCCGGCAGGCTGTAGCCGATCTTGAGGAAGACCTTAACCGGGCCAGGGATGTATGCGGGAAGCTGAAGGCTGTAATATCAACAGCCCAAAGCCGGGTTGAGGACCTGGAAAAAGAACTGGGAGAAAAGGCCCACGTTGATCTGGCCGCCCTTCTAGACGCCGCAAGCAAAGCCAAAGAAGTATGGTCCCAGGCCTGCCGGGCACAAAAAACGGCTTCCGACCTTGAGGCCGGGCTTGAAAGGCTCAAGGAGCAGGAAAAACAGGCCGACCGGCTATGGGAAGAATATAAAGATAAATATCAAAAAGCCAATACTGAGCTGGAAGCTGTCCGGGCTGTTTTGCGCGAGCGCGAGTCATCTGTTCCAGAAAACCTGCGCGACCCGGCAGCTTTAGATAAAGCCCGGCAGGAAGCCGGACAAAAGAAGGACATACTCACAGCAAGATTTGAGCAGGCTAAGAAAACAGCAGAAGAAGCAAAGCAAGCCCTGGCCGGGGCTGAAGCAGCCGAAAAAGAGGCTTTGGCCGGCTGGCAGGCGGCGGTTGACCTTAGGAAAAGGGAAGAGCTTTCATTCCAAAAGCGCCTGGAGTCGGCGGGTTTCGATAGCCTGCAGGACTATGAAAATGCCAGGAGAACGCCGGAAGAAATTAAAAAGATAGAAGAGGAGATCAAGGATTTTGACGAGGCCCTCCATGCCGCCAGGGACCGCCAGGTGCGCGCCGCCAGAGCGGCGGAAGGTTTAAGCGAACCGGACATGGAAAAGCTGGTCCGGGAAGAAGCCGCAGTAAAAGAAGATTACGAGCAGTTGCTGAAAAAGGAAGGGCTGCTACAGTCCCAGGTTGAGGAAGGATTAAGAAGTCTGGAAAAGCTTGCTGAACTCGAAGGCAAATTGAAAGTATTGGAAAGCCGCTACATGGTAATCGGGCGCCTTTCCGAGGTGGCTAACGGCAAGAACAAATACGGCCTGACCTTCCAGCGCTTTGTGCTGGGGGCGCTGCTGGACGATGTTACCATCGCCGCAACCCAACGCCTAAAATTAATGAGCCGCGGCCGCTACCACCTCCAGCGCACCATGGAACTGGCCCGGCGAAATGCCGCCGGCGGCCTGGACCTGGAGGTCTTCGACACCTATACCGGCGCTGCCAGGAACGTGGCCACATTATCCGGCGGTGAAACCTTCCTGGCCTCCCTGGCACTGGCCCTGGGCCTGGCCGATGTGGTCCAGTCCTATTCCGGCGGCATCCACCTGGATACCATTTTTATAGACGAGGGTTTCGGCACTCTGGAC
>JAKPEE010000067.1 GCA_029552125.1 Bacillota bacterium
TACGGTTAATTGTCCTTGCACTACCTGTTCCATTACATACACCCTTCTTGCTTCTTTCTGGTTCAAGAAAATGTCTCCTCTCATCATGGTGACATTTTCTCAGACCGCTTACGGGGTGACAATATCACAGACCGATCACAATAAAGAAAAAAATTATTGTAAAAGTTATTTGAATGTGTTAACATTAGCTTTTATTTGACACTGCGTGGGGGCTATGTTACTATAGTTACAGGGGAAGTAAAGGAGGTGATGGGTTGTTTAATGTTGGCGATAAAGTGGTGTACCCCATGCATGGTGCGGGTATCATTGAGGCGATCGAAGAAAAAGAAATTCTTGGCGCTACGAAAAAGTACTATGTTATGAAATTGCCTGTCGGAGATATGAAAGTGATGATACCCATGGATTGTTCCAACCAGGTAGGGCTGAGAGAAGTGGTTTGTCAAGAGATGGTAGAACAGGTGTTTGACGTGTTGCAGGACCATCAAACTGAAGTCTCGGCCAACTGGAACCGCCGTTACCGGGACCATCTTGAGAAAATTAAAAGCGGTAATATTCTTGACGTAGCCGAAGTGGTGCGCAATTTAACCATACGGGACAGGGTGAAGGGGCTATCCACAGGGGAAAGAAAAATGCTGGAAAGCGCCAGGCAAATTTTAATTAGCGAACTTATACTGGTTAAAAACGCTGATCATGATGAAATTGTCTCTGAGCTGGAAATAATATTTAGCGGTTATCCAAATTAATCCACGAGAATGAAATTTTTTCCTGTAAAAGTGTATATTCTAACTTGATCCTTGTTAAAACTATAAGTTATAATGAGTTAAGCCAAAATTTTTCCAGCCATACCCGCGGATTCATATATTTTTTTTTAAGGAGGTGATAGCCTTAATGTTACGGCGGATTCTGCGAATTATTGGCACTGTTATCGGGTTTGGCCTTGGCGTATACTTATTTATCTTTTTTGCCCCAGTAATCATTGCCGCTCTAGGCAGCCCCGTAGCAGTTCCCACACCGCTAAATTACTACTCTGTTATTGGCGGTGTCATATTTGGCCTTATTTTTTATTTTATCACTCCCTTATTTATTAATTTTTTTGAAGCTGTCCTTGTCTGGAGTGACAGCAAATTAAAATCCGTGCCTACCCAGGATATCGTCCTGGTTTCCTTTGGCCTCATCATTACTCTATTAATCGGCCTGTTATTAAGTTATCCCATCTACCGGATTCCAGTGGCCGGTATGATCCTGTCGCCAATTATTACCCTGTTGCTGGCTATTATCGGTATTCGCTTTCTTTTGAGCCGTAAAGAAGATTTTACTTTTCTTACATCTTTTTTCAGCCGCGGCGGAAAAAACCCGGCTGCCGCAAACAATGAAACTTATAAAATTCTCGACACCAGCGCCATTATCGACGGGCGTATTGTGGACATCTGTAAAACTCGCTTCCTGGAAGGGGTTATCGTTGTTCCCAGCTTTGTTCTGGAAGAGTTGCGTCATATTGCCGATTCGCCGGACCTGCTTAAGCGCAATCGCGGGCGCCGCGGTCTTGACATCTTGAACAAGATCCAGAAAGAGATGGATATACCGGTGCAAATTTATGAAGGCGATTTTGATGATTTAACCGAAGTTGACAGCAAACTGGTCCGCCTGGCCAAGATTATAAACGGGAAGATTATTACCAACGACTTTAATCTTAACAAGGTTTGCGAGTTGCAAGGTATTGCGGTCCTCAATATCAACGAACTGGCCAATGCGGTAAAACCGGTGGTTCTGCCCGGGGAAGAGATGACCGCCCAGATCATCAAGGATGGCAAAGAATCCGGCCAGGGTATTGCTTATCTTGATGATGGCACCATGGTAGTGGTGGAAGGCGGCCGCAGGCACATTGGCGAAACCATTGATGTTCTGGTAACCAGCGTCTTGCAAACGGCAGCGGGCCGCATGATTTTTGCCAAACCGAAAGTTCCCTCAGAAAAAGTTACCGGGGTTAAATAATGCGTGCAGCCGCCATTATCGCCGCGTCGGGGCTGGGTAAGCGTATGGGCGCGGCTGAAAAGAAACAGTATTTGCTTCTAGAGGGAATCCCCATTCTGGGACGTGCGATCGGGGCTTTCTTGAACCACCCGGATATCAAGCAGATCGTCGTGGTAGTGCCCCCCGGAGAAATAGTCCAAACTCGAAAAATCCTGAAACCTTTTTGCTCCCTGGAGTACCTGGTCTTTGTGGAAGGAGGCAAGAGGCGTCAGGATTCTGTTTATAATGGCCTTAAAGTGGTGGATCCAAGCGCCCCATTTGTCTGTATACACGACGGTGCCCGCCCTCTCGTTTCAAAGCGGCTCATTGATGCCGTCTTGGAAGCGGCCATGCTGTTTGGGGCGGCAGTTCCGGCTCTGCCGGTTACAGATACAGTGAAAGAGGTCGCCGCGGATGGGTTCATTAAGGGCACTGTTTCCAGGGATAAGCTGCGCTGCGCCCAAACACCCCAGGTGTTTCGCCAGGAGCTAATCCGGGAGGCGTACCGCAAGGCTGATTTGTTGGGCATTCAGGCTACAGATGACTCATACTTATTGGAATTGCTGGGCTTTAAGGTTATTACTGTTCCCGGTGAACCTGAAAATATAAAAATTACCTGCCCGTATGACCTCAAGATAGCGGCAGCGCTGCTGAAAGGAGATCAGTGATTTTGTACCGTATCGGCATAGGGTATGATCTGCATCGTCTTGTTGGCGGCCGGCCGCTCATTTTGGGAGGGGTCAAAATTGAATACCATCGCGGGCTGGAAGGACACTCCGATGCCGACGTGCTGGTGCATGCCCTTATGGATGCGCTGCTCGGAGCCGCCGGTCTTAAGGATATTGGCCACTATTTTCCTCCCCATGATCCTGAATACAAGGGCGTATCCAGTTTGCTATTACTGAAAAAGGTTCGCCATTTGGTAGAAAAAATCGGATTTCAACTGGTCAATGCCGATACAGTGATTATTGCGGAGGCCCCAAAGCTAGCCCCTTATATCGAAAGCATGGTTGAAAATATTACCTCAGTCCTTGCCGCTGCTCCAGGGAGCGTCTCTGTTAAAGCAACAACCACTGAAGGGCTGGGTGACTGCGGCCGCGGTGAAGCGATAGCCGCCCAGGCGGTGGCTCTGCTTAAGCGCGATGCCAGAGAGTCTTGAACTGCTGTCATTGACAAAATTAAGGCTACCTGTATATAATGATAACAAGTTTTTAACCGGTAATATTTTAAATGCCGTGAAAAGGAGAGTAGCTTCACATCGCTCTGAGAGAGGGACTTTCACCGGCTGAAAGAAGTCCTGAGCCGTATGTGCAGTGAAGTGCACCTTGGAGCAGGAACCGTGAAAGGATGCTTGTCCCATTAGCGGTTCCCGGCGCTGCCGTTAATTAGCTTAAAGGGGGGCGCAGTTGCGCCCAAACAGAGTGGAACCGCGGTTTATGGCCGTCTCTGTGCCAGGTCACAGGGACGGTTCAAGTTTTTTAAAGGGGAAATGAAAAAATGTTAAATCGCCTTCGAGAGGAAATTAGGGCAGTTAAGGAAAGGGATCCGGCGGCCAAAAGTGTTCTGGAAGTGCTGCTTTGTTATCCCGGTATCCATGCCCTGTTATTTCACCGGCTGGCCCATTTTTTATACCGGCGCGGCCTGGTCTTATTGCCCCGCCTGATTTCACAGTTTGCCCGTTTTATTACCGGCATTGAAATACATCCCGGGGCCCGCATCGGGGGGGGATTGTTTATTGACCATGGCATGGGTGTAGTAATCGGGGAAACAGCCGAACTTGGCGATAATGTGACCATCTACCAGGGCGTGACTCTGGGCGGTACCGGCAAAGAGAAAGGAAAGCGCCATCCAACCATCGGTGATAATGTTGTTATCGGCGCCGGAGCCAAAGTGCTGGGCCCTATTGAAATTGGATCGGGCGCCCGTATCGGCGCCGGTTCAGTGGTTCTCAATTCTGTTCCTCCCGGAGCCACAGTCGTGGGTATTCCCGGGCGCGTAGTCATACACCACGGGAAAAAGGTGCCTTCCATAAATCTTAATCATAGCGACTTGCCCGACCCGGTGGCGGAAGCTCTGAACCAGTTGCAGGATCAAATAGACCGGCTGCGCTTCCAGTTTGAAGAAGAAAGCAAGGTAGGGAAAAATGACCATAAAAGTTTACAATACGTTGACTCGCAGTAAGGAGCCTTTTAGCCCGCTTAAACCTGGCGAAGTAAGTTTTTATGTATGCGGGCCCACAGTCTATGATTATATTCATATTGGCAACGCCAGGGTTTTTATCATTTTTGACGTGGTGCGCCGCTACCTGCAGTATTGCGGCTACAAGGTTAAGATGGTTCAAAATTATACCGATATTGACGATAAGATGATCCGGCGCGCAGCAGAACAAAATATTACTGTTTCCGAGCTGGCCTCCCGTTATATTGACGCCTACCGGGAGGATACGGCAGCCTTAAAGGTAAAGCCGGCAGATATTCACCCCAGGGCTACAGAGCATATAGCCCAGATTATTTCATTGATCCGCAGGCTTGAGGATAAAGGTTTTGCTTACGCCGCCGAAGGTGACGTCTATTACGACACCACCCGCTTTTTAAGTTATGGTTCTCTCTCCCAGCAAGATCAAGATGAACTGCTGGCCGGTGCCCGGGTAGAGCCGGGAGAAAAAAAGCGCCACCCCCTTGATTTTGCCCTGTGGAAGCAGAAGAAGCCGGGTGAACCTTTTTGGGACAGCCCCTGGGGGGAAGGCCGTCCCGGATGGCACGTGGAATGTTCGGCCATGGCTATGCACTATCTGGGTGAAACCATTGACCTTCATGCCGGTGGCGCCGATTTAATTTTCCCGCACCACGAAAACGAAATAGCCCAGAGCACTGCGGCTACGGGGGCTCCTTTTGCCCGTTACTGGCTGCATGCCGGCTACCTGAATATTGAAGACAGAAAAATGTCCAAATCGCTGGGCAACGTCCTGACGGTGCGCCGTCTGCTTGAAGAACACCACCCCCTCGATCTGCGTTTCTTCATGCTATCCGCGCACTATCGCAGCCCGCTGAATTTCAGCAAAGAGCTGGTTGGACAGGCCCGCGCGGGGCGGGAAAGTCTTCAGGAAACGATTGATAATCTACAAATTGCCCTTGGTGAAGCCGGGCCGGCTGGCGCGGCCAATCAGGATGAACGGCTTCAAACGGCCCTGGAGCAAGCCCGCCTGGCTTTTCACGATGCTATGGATGATGATTTTAACACGGCCAATGCCTTAGCGTCGCTCTTTGAACTGGCCAGGCAGTGTAACATTTATCTTAAAGACAGCTATCCTTACCATAGAGAGCTGCTGGAAGCGGTGCTTGACTTTTACCGGGAAACCAACATGATTCTTGATCTTCTGGAAATAAAACAGCCTGAAACCCCCGGGCAAGAAATTATGGAAGCTATCGCCAGGCGGGATCAGGCTCGAAAAAATAAGGACTGGGCAGAAGCCGACCGTATTCGCGATGAGCTGCTACGTAGAGGCATTATCCTGGAAGACACGCCTCACGGTACCCGCTGGAAGCGTAAATAAAAGCAGCCAGCAGGGCACGATTTCCCTAACATTGGAAAGCATTATGCAGGAGTCAAAGTTCGTTATACAGAAATAATGACCAGGGCGGCGCAGGCGCCGCCCGCAGCACTTACTTTACTAACTGTTAACAGATGGGAGTTGTTGAGATGGCTTTTGTCCAAGAGAGAACCATAGAACAGGCCTGGCGGATGGTGCTATGGACTTGCGCCCGCTACGGCTATCGCTATGTCGTGGAGAAGGGAAGCTACGAGGGGCAGATTAGAAAGCAGCTAGATCACCTGACGGTAATCATAGAAGAGCCGGGCACACGCCCCCTGGCAGTGTACATGCCTGAAAACACCGGCATCCCCGCCCCTACCTCGGAGGAGAAAATTCATTCCTATTTTTACGAATATCTTGTTACTGACACTAAAGAGGATAAAGAAGATTATACCTACGGCCAGTATATTGCGCCACAACTTCCTACGGTAATTGATCTGCTCAACAGCTCGGCCGGAGCGACCAACCAGGCCTGTATGACCATTGGCGATCCGCAATCGATTAAGCTGGCAGACCCGCCCTGCCTCAGGGTGGTTGACTTTAAGGTAGTGGACGGTAAATTAAATATGTCGCTCTTTTTCAGGTCATGGGATATTTTTGTCGGCTTCCCGGAAAACCTGGGCGGGCTGCAACTGTTAAAGGAGTATATCCTGATGCATCTTAATTTCCCTGTTCAAGACGGCCCCATTATTGCCTACTCTTCCGGAGCCCATATCTATGAGCAGTATTTCCCCATTGTTAACTTACTTAACGCGCATAAGTGTTAGGGGCTGAGAAAAACGTATCGGCCAAACTAAAGTCTAAAATCTATGTTTGGGTAATAATCTAGATGGGTGATCAATCATGAAAAGCAAAAGCGGCAGGGCAGCCCCGGAACCGGAAGAGCTTGTTTACGGGCGGCAATCTGTCTTGGAAGCGTTGAAATATCAACGGCTGCACCAGGTTTATGTTCTCGAAGGCCAGCGGGGCGCGGTAATAAACGACATCGTCTCCCTGGCCCGGCAGAAACGCGTGCCGCTTGCTTTTGTTTCCCCGAACGAGTTTAAGGCCCTGGTTAATGAGGTCCAAGGCCACCAGGGAGTGGCGGCGCTAAGCCCACCATTCCGCTATCTTACTTTTGACCAACTGATTCAATCAGCCAGGGCCGATTCGCAGGCTCCATTTTTCCTGCTACTGGATCATCTGCAAGATCCCCAGAATTTCGGATCAATAATCCGCACCGCAGATGCCGCCGGTTTAGATGGCCTCATTATCCCCCGCCCCCGCGCAGTCAAAGTAACCCCGGCAGTACGTAAAGTTGCTGCCGGGGCCGTAGAGCGCATACGCATTGCCCTGGTCAACAACCTCGCCCGGGCTATTGAACAGTTGAAACAGGAAGGTTTTTGGATTTATGGCGCCGAAGCCGATGGAGAAGAGCCCTATTATAACCTAGATTATTCCGGTCCCCTGGCCCTGGTGGTGGGCTCCGAAGGGCGGGGATTATCGCGCCTTGTCCGCCGGCATTGTGACCGCACTGTGTACATACCGATGCAGGAAAAGGCTGCTTCCCTCAATGTAGCCGTGGCTTCAGCCGTGCTTGTTTATGCTGCTCTGGCCCGGCGACAGGGGTGGGGAAATTGAATATTTTCAAGGCTGAAAGGCCGGAGAGGCAAAAAAGCTTGACCGTGTACAGCCTTTAAGTTATAATTAGCGCGTAAGTTCTCCCCTCGCTCCCACTTATAAACCCGGACGGAGGCGATACGTGTGAGCTTTTTAGCTCATGAAGTGAAAGGAAACAGCAGTGTTTACCTGGAACTGGAGTTTAAAAGCGATGAGGATATTGTTTCTGAAGCTAAAGATGGCAACACGATCGCCTTGGAGTTTTTGATTAATAAGTATAAAAATTTTGTCAAGGCAAAAGCAAGATCATACTTTTTAATCGGGGCAGATCGGGAAGACATCATCCAGGAAGGCATGATCGGCCTCTACAAAGCCATACGTGATTTTAAGGGTGACAAACTGTCTTCATTTCGCGCCTTTGCCGAACTGTGCATTACCCGCCAAATTATAACGGCCATCAAAACGGCAACCCGGCAAAAGCATATCCCCCTAAATTCGTATGTGTCGTTAAACAAGCCTATTTACGATGAAGACTCAGACCGGACCCTTCTCGATATTTTGTCCGGAACCAAGATTACCGACCCGGAAGAGTTGATGATCAACCGGGAAGAATACAATGACATTGAATTTAAAATGGGAGAAATATTAAGCGAGCTGGAATGGAAGGTGCTGACGCTTTACCTGGAAGGCAAATCATACCAGGAGATCGCGGTAGATTTGCGGCGGCATGTTAAATCCATCGACAACGCCCTGCAGCGGGTAAAACGTAAACTGGAACGGTACCTGGAAGTGCGTAAGGCATAAATATAAGATGCATTTTAAACGTTGACATTTTTCCGGACTGGGTGTATAATCTTGAATTGCTTAAGAGCGGGTGTAGCTCAATGGCAGAGCCCTAGCTTCCCAAGCTAGTTGCGTGGGTTCGATTCCCATCACCCGCTCCATCGACAACGCGGGGTGGAGCAGTCAGGTAGCTCGTCGGGCTCATAACCCGGAGGTCGCAGGTTCAAATCCTGCCCCCGCAACCATTTAAGGAAATCGCGCCGGCGGTTTCCTTCTCAAATTAAACAGTTCTTTTGCTCACGTAGCTCAGGAGGTAGAGCGTATCCTTGGTAAGGATAAGGTCACCGGTTCGAATCCGGTCGTGAGCTCCAGCTGGCGGCGTAGCTCAGTTGGCTAGAGCATGCGGTTCATACCCGCAGTGTCCGGGGTTCGAATCCCTGCGCCGCCACCATTTTTTTTGAGTAATTATTTGTAAATGTAACATAATAAGGTAAGGCATTTTTATGTACAATCTTATATTTATATTTATGTACTACCTAACCTTTTGGAGGTGCAAATTAAGTGGCGAAGCAGAAGTTTGAACGGACGAAGCCTCACGTGAACGTGGGTACCATAGGTCACGTTGACCATGGCAAGACTACGTTGACGGCGGCGATTACGTACTGTTTGTCCAGCGCCGGTTTTGCG